>JAKIYP010000078.1 GCA_022708505.1 Bacteroidota bacterium | reverse complement strand
CCGTTTGTTCGGGAATCATAATACTACCAACAAGCCCAATGGCAGTCTAGAAGAGAATGGGTGCGGTAAATTTAATAGCTTTACAACCAAAGCATTAAAAGAAATAAAATCACTCGGCGTAACACATGTTTGGTATACCGGCATAATTGAACATGCCACTCAAACTGATTATACGGCATTCGGAATACGAAAAGACCATCCGGCAATAGTAAAAGGAAGAGCTGGTTCAGCGTATGCTATCAAGGATTATTATGATGTTGATCCTGATTTATCGGAAAATGTGCAGGACAGGATGGGAGAGTTTGAGCGGTTAGTGGAACGTACCCACGGGGCCGGACTGAAAGTTATCATTGATTTTGTGCCCAATCATGTAGCCAGACAATATGGTTCAGATGCCAAACCTGAGGGAGTAATTGACCTGGGTGAGACTGATTTGACAGACTACGCATTTCATTCAAAAAATAATTTTTACTATTTACCCGGTCAGTCATTTCATCCGCAGTTTGATGTTGATGGTTATGTAGAGTTTCCGGCTAAAGCTACCGGCAATGATCAGTTTACTGCCCATCCGGGTATTAATGACTGGTACGAAACGGTTAAATTGAATTACGGGGTGGACTATATGAATAGCCGGCAACCGTACTTTGATCCTATACCCGATACCTGGCATAAGATGTTGCATATATTGCTTTTCTGGGCAGAGAAAAAAGTTGATGGTTTCCGTTGCGATATGGCTGAGATGGTGCCGGTAGAATTCTGGCATTGGGCTATAGCAAGGGTAAAATCCAGCTATCCTGAAATCATTTTTATAGCAGAGGTTTATAATCCGCAGGAATACCGCAATTACATTTTTCACGGAGGATTTGATTATTTGTACGACAAGGTGGGCATGTATGATTTGCTTCGTAATATTACTTGCCATCAACATGCTGCGACGCAGATAACACATGCCTGGCAATCTCTTTCAGGAATCGAGGATAAGATGCTTCATTTTCTCGAAAATCATGATGAGCAACGCATTGCTTCAGACTTTTTTGCCGGAAATCCGTGGAAAATACTTCCGGCTTTGATTGTCTCTGCTACGTTGACAAAAGCGCCGTTCATGCTTTATGCGGGACAGGAACTTGGGGAGCGGGGGATGGATGCGGAAGGTTTCAGTGGATTGGATGGTCGAACGACAATTTTCGACTACTGGGGAGTAGCTACGCTGCAACAATGGAGTAATAAAGGGAATTTCGACGGAAAACAGCTGACCGATGATCAGCAGCATTTGCGTAAATTTTATCGGCGATTACTTAATCTGAGTTTAATTGAAAAGGCCATTTCCAGAGGAGTGATGTATGATTTGCAGTATGCGAATTTTCATCATCGGACCTATTGTCCGGATAAACAGTTTACTTATTTCAGGAAGTACGAGGGCGAGTTGATATTGATCGTGGTTAATTTCGACGAGAGCGCGGTAGCAATTTCATTGAATGTTCCGGTAGAAGCACTGGATTATTTGCAAATGGAAAGTAATGTGTCATATCAGTATGTTGATCTTTTAGATGAAGCCTATGTTGGCAATTTCAATTTTAATGCTGAAAATTTGATCGAGATTTCAATACCATCGTTAACAGGCAGAATATTAAAACTGAATTTGTAAGGGTGACCGGGAAGTGTTAACTTTGTATCGGTTTTTTAAGTCATTCCAACTAAACATTTCTGAAAGTTGATTAAAGGTACTTTTTTTATTCTACTCTTTTATTTACTGGGCGAGATAATCAGTCTGTTACTTAACGGATTTATACCGGGCAGTGTGATTGGCATGGTATTACTCTTCCTCAGTTTGCTGTTTAAGATTGTACGACCCGAGTGGTTGAGAAAAACAGCAACTGTAATTACCCGCAATATGGCCATATTTTTTGTTCCGGCGGCTGTTGGGCTGGTGGCTTATGTGGAGTTGTTGTCCAATTCCCTGGTTACGATATTTTCTGCAATTATCATCAGTACCATTCTCACTATCATTGTGGTCGGACTTGTGCAGCAGGCACTTGAGAATAAAATAGGAGCAAAGAAAAAATGAATAGTATTTCCGAACATATCAGGATATTGTTAAGCGGAGAAGTTTTTTTCTTATTGCTGACTTTGGGGAGTTTCCTGCTGGGCGTTTTTTTATATAAGCGAACTAAAATACCGCTATTGCAACCTCTGCTTGTAAGTATGATTATTATCATTCCTTTTTTGAAAATAACCGGTATTGAATATCAGGTATTTTATGAAAAAACCCGTTTGTTGAGTTTTATGCTTGGTCCGTCAGTGGTTGCCCTGGGATATGTGCTATACGAACAAATTGAATACATCCGTGGTAATGTGATTTCGATTCTTACTTCGGTTTTTGTCGGAAGTCTGGTTGGTATCCTCAGTGTGGTGTTGATTGCTAAATTATTCGGAGCCGACAGGTTGTTAACTGCTTCACTTGCACCCAAATCCGTTACAACGCCCATTGCGATGAATCTGGCAGAGAATACTGGCGGAGTGCCATCACTGGCAGCTGTTTTTGTGGTAATTTGCGGACTTTTCGGTGGACTCGTCGGGCCGCTGATCCTACGTCGTATCGGTGTTAAAAGCAGTATAGCCAAAGGATTAGCGCTGGGTTCAGCATCTCATGCCCTCGGGACGGTTAAAGCCATGGAAATGGGTGTACTGGAAGGTGCCATCAGCGGATTGGCCATCGGAATTATGGGGGTGATGACGGCTTTGCTGATTCCGTTTGTGGAGAGGTTCTTTTGATGTCCAAGCTAATAGCTAATAGCTAATAGTGAATAGTGGTCATTTTAAAGGTTTAACGTCTAATAGCTAATAAAATAGTGGATTGTGAATAGCGAATGCTGCATTTCAGTATAAAAATAAAAGCGAGTAACATATATAAAACATACCAGTTACCCGCTTTTTAAATTATGAATTTATAGCTATTAGCTATTCGTTATTCGTTATTAGCTATTCGTTATTCACTATTATTTGATCTTATAATCACACTGCGCTTTCCCTTTGGCAATGTTATTCAGTTTTGACTTAATCATCTGACGACGCAGGGGATTAACATGATCGGTGAATAAGCTACCTTCCAGGTGGTCGTATTCATGTTGAATCACCCGGGCAATATAATCTTCGAACTCTTCAGTATGTTGTTTGAAGTCAGCATCGTAATACTGAATTTTAATCCATTCGGCACGATAAACATTTTCGCTGATGCCCGGAATGCTTAAACAACCTTCACTGCCTTCCACTTCTTCTTCACTCATTTCCAGCATCACCGGATTAATCATAACTGTTTTAAAGCTACCCAGTTTAGGGTCCTCATCTTTCAACGGGGCTAAATCGATAACCAGCAACCGGATGGGTAATCCGATTTGCGGGGCGGCGAGTCCAACCCCATCGGCATGGTACATGGTCTCGAACATGTCGTTAATCAGTTTTTTCAGTTCCGGATAATCAGGTCCGATTTCTTCTGCCTGTTTCCTTAAAACAGCGTTTCCGTATGTATAAATAGGTAAAATCATTGTGCTGATGCTAAATAAGTTTGTAAAATAATTGTTGCGGCCACTTTATCGACCAACGCTTTGTTTTGCCTGTCTTTCTTTTTTAAACCGGCTTCCAAAATGGTTTTTTGAGCAATAGAAGAGGTAAATCGTTCATCTACATATATAATCTCCTTGTCGGGAAATGTCCGTTGCAGTCCCTTGACAAATGGTTCGATATATTGCATGGATGCTGAAAATTCACCGCTCATTTGCCGGGGCAGACCCACCACGATTTTTTCAACATCTTCTTTTTCGATGTATTTTTTCAGATAGTCAAAAATCTCGTGAACCGGAACTGTGTCCAATGCATTTGCAGTGATTTTCAGCGGATCTGTAACCGCTAAGCCTACCCGTTTCTGACCGTAATCTATGGCTAATATTCTTCCCATGTTCAAAAAACTGGTGCAAAAGTACAAAAATTAAGTCGGAATTTAAAAAAATATGTATCTTTGTAGCCGAATCTGGCATCGGTATAATGTCATTATGCTGATAAAAGGGAATACGGTGAAAATCCGTAACAGTACCCGCTGCTGTAAGCTCCGGATTTATGTTTTGAACAACTCTTTGCCACTGGGAAACCACCCTGATATTGTAAAAGGATTATTTCTTTTATATAATTGAAACAGGGTTACCGGGAAGGCGTTCGAAACAGGAGCAAGTCAGAAGACCTGCCTGATTCAATACGACTTTTTTGCTTTCGGGAGTTACAGCAAACAGAGGGAAATCAAACTCTTCATCTATTTTCTTTATTCATTTTCAGTTAGAAAAAGAGTCGTATGTACGTGTTTTGACTATTAATAATTTAAATGAATAAGAAAATGAAAAAAAGTTTTGTATTACTCTTTGCAGCCTTTTTGCTTGTAGCATGTGAACCCGATTCGGAATATTTAAGACATTTACTGGTAAATACTTTTGAAGATGTTGTATTGGATGAGTCGGGTTATTATAATGGTTCGGATACCACCGGGACATTAGTTGACGGACGATATCACAATCCTATTTACGCTGGATCCGTAGCACTGATTAACCGCTATAAGCCCGATTGGTCTTACTGGGATGGCTTTGCTGTTTCATCTCATGTAGACAGCGTAACATCAGGGTATGCGAATCAGTATAGTGTTATTGCCGGTCAGGGTGCCGCAGGTTCGGCAAAATTTGCGCTTGCTTACGATTCTGCAGAAATTCAGCTACCTTACATTACTAATTATCAGAAAGTAAAAAGTGTAATGCTTACCAACTCAACGTACGCATATTATGATATGTTAGAAGGCAGTGAATACTCTAAAAAATTTGAAGAAAACGATTGGTTTAAAGTCATTATCCGAGGATATCTGGGTAGTACGCTTACCGGTACGGTAGAGTTTTATCTGGCTGATTTCAGAGATGGTAAGTCGCTTATTGTGCGTGAATGGACAAAAGTGTCATTGAGCACCCTTGGCGCTGTCGAAAAATTGACTTTGACTTTTGATTCAAGTGATAAAGGCCTTTTTGGTGTAAACACTCCGAAATATGTCTGTCTCGATGACCTGGAGGTTGAAGTTGAAGAGGGATGTAATTGTCTGAAAGACTAACCTTGCAAATAGTTTGCCGGTAAACGCTGACATAATTTCACCGGCAGGCAGTGTAACCGGACTGAATATTAGTCCGGTTTTTTATTTTTTTGATTTTGAAAATGAGCGGTGTAGCTTAAAATGCAGGATATATTGAAAGATAATATTTGCAGATTCGCAAAAAAGCAGTACTTTTGCGCCGGGTAAGTCCCATACGACCAGCTCCCATTGAACTCCCCCAGGGCCTGACCGCAGCAAGGGTATTTGGTTGTAGCGGTGCGATGTGGGGTGCTTACCCACCTGCCTCTTTAGCTCAGCTGGCCAGAGCACGTGATTTGTAATCTCGGGGTCGTTGGTTCGAATCCGACAAGAGGCTCGAAATAAAAATCCCGGAATGATTTAAATGTCATTTCCGGGATTTTTGCTTTATGTCGGATTTTAAAAGTTTATTGACCTTATATAAAAGAAAAGAACCGCATTGTCTTTGTTGAGAAAACTCCTGATGACAGGATTTGAGATGTATGCTTTCTTTGTAATCTGCTGAGTCGAAGACTTACCCGAAGGCGCAGCCCGCCATTGAAAACCGACATTACTCGTTGAAAATTTAGTGTTGAGTTTTCCAATCTCTAAACAATGCGGCCATTTCTTTTATGATGCAAATATAACATAATTCTGCTGAAAAAGGTTCTGTTTTCCCGCTTTTTTCATCTATTTTTCAAATTATTTATGCTCTGTGTCTTTAAATTGAAAAAAGGCCTTAATAATTTCGCAAATTCAAAAAATATAGCTACTTTTGTTGCCGTTTAATTTTTTTATAATACATACAAAACTTATCATCATAGATTGTTATGTCAAAGAAAACCGTAAAAAAACAGGATGAATTTGAAAATGTAGAACATGCGTTAACCGCTTCAGAAGCATTTATTGAAAAGTACCAAAAGCAAATACTCTATGGTTTGGGTGTGGTTGCGGTATTGGTGATGGGTTTTCTGGCTATTAATAACTTCTATGTGAAACCAAGAAGTGCAGAAGCAGCCAATGAAATGTACAAGTCACAGTTGTATTTTGCAAAAGATTCGTTTCTGCTGGCACTGGAAGGAGATGGTTTTGAATCGATCGGTTTTGAAGCAATCAGTTCAGATTATAGTCTGACAGAATCCGGAAATCTTGCCAAAGCATACGCAGGTATTTGTTATTACAATCTGGGTGAATATGAAAATGCAATCAAATATCTTTCGGGATACGATGGTGATGATCAATATTTTTCAATCACTGTTCTCGGATTAATCGGAGATTGCTATGTGGAACTCGGTGAGACAGATAAAGCTGTTCGATTCTTTGGTAAAGCAGCTGAGTCCGGTAATGAAGTGCTGGCTCCTGTGTTCCTGAAAAAAGCGGCCATTGTGTATGAGTCAACAGGAGATAAGAGCAAGGCTTTACAAAGTTATCAGACTATCAAGGATAAATATCCATTGAGTCAGGAAGGTCAGGATATTGACAAATACATTACCCGTCTTCAGTAATTGCTAATGGCTACTCAATATCAGAATCTTTCAGAGTACGATCCGGATTTACTCCCGTCAAAAGAAATTTTAGAAAAACAAAGTTACGCGATTGCTGTGGCCGATTGGAATCCACAGGTAACGCACGCACTGTTGAATGGCGCTATTGAAGGTTTGACCGGAAATGGTGTGTTGAAAAGAAATATCAACGTAGTGCATGTTCCGGGTACTTTTGAGCTTACTTATGCTGCCAAGCAATTTGTGTTTGAGCATGTAAAAAGTAAAAAATATGATGCGGTTATCGTGTTGGGTTGTGTTGTTCAGGGTGATACGCCGCATTTCGACTATGTTTGTCAGGGCGTGACACAAGGAGTGGCCGCGCTGAATACAGTTGAAAATGCTTGTCCTGTAATCTTTGGAGTACTGACAACCAACACGATGCAACAAGCGTTGGACAGAGCCGGCGGAATTCATGGAAATAAAGGTGTGGAAGCTGCAATTACAGCCATAAAAATGGCTAATATTGTTTGGTAGAAACAAAGTAAAATTGTATCTTTGCACCGCTTTTAGGGCAGTTACCAAAGTGGCCAACTGGGGCTGACTGTAACTCAGCTGTCTTTCGACTTCGGAGGTTCGAATCCTTCACTGCCCACAGCCCATCCCACCCCTCCCAAAGGGAGGGAGTCTTTCCCCCTTTGGGGGAATAAGAAGGGGGCTTTTTGCGGAAGTAGCTCAGTTGATAGAGCATTAGCCTTCCAAGCTGAGGGTCGCGGGTTTGAGCCCCGTCTTCCGCTCTCGCAGACCGGTAAGGTCTGAAATAAAAAGAGGATGCAACATCAGATGCATCCTCTTTTTTAATTATCTCTCTCTTGAGTTTCCGCAATCAGGCTCCCAATGCTTTTAATGCTTCGTAAACCAAAAATGCCGGCCATACAATGGCTTTCAGGAAACCCAATACACCGATCCAAAATGTAGTGGCCTGTGAAATGAAATAAACTGCGGCCCCGATAAAACCCAATCCGTACACAGCACCGCTACTTGCGCCACGATCCGAGTACTTCGGCTTGCAACAATTGTTGTTCTGTTCTTCTGACATAGTTTTAAAATTTTAAAAGTTCAAAAAATTAAGAGATCAATAGTCTAATGTCACTAATCTCTAATTGCTATTAGCTTTCCACTTTCCGTTTTTCGTTTTTTCACTATTCGTTTTTCATTATTCGCTTTCTTTGAAAGAACCTGCACCACGGCCTCAAACCACAAATTTCGCATTTTGGTTTCCGTGCCTGGCAAACATAACGGCCATGCAGGATTAACCAGTGATGTGCCTTGGGAATCAGTGCTTCCGGGATGTATTTTACCAGCGTTTTCTCTGTTTGTAGCGGATTCTTTGAATTGGTCGTAAGTCCCAATCGTTCCGAAATCCGGAACACATGCGTGTCCACCGCCATAGCCGGTTTATTATATACCACCGAAGCAATTACATTGGCGGTTTTGCGCCCTACACCCGGCAACTTTTGCAGGTCATCAATATCCTCAGGTACAACGCCATTGAAATCAGTCAGGAGTTTTTGCGCCATGCCGACCAAATGTTTCGCCTTGTTGTTTGGGTATGAAATTGATTTGATGTAGCTCAGGATTAAATCAGAACTTGCAACCGCCAGACTTTCAGGAGTAGGGAAGTCGGCAAACAATTTCGGCGTGGTCATATTGACCCGTTTGTCGGTGCATTGAGCCGATAAAATAACCGCGATCAG
>JAKIYP010000018.1 GCA_022708505.1 Bacteroidota bacterium | reverse complement strand
AAGTTAATCACTTTTTTATTCCTGCCAAAATTTTATCGAAAAAAATTTCAGATAACAATAGCCTGACCCACTTCCTTTCTATAATCAACCCTTTCGAATTACGCTTATCTCTCAAAGCGGGTGCAAAAGTAGCGACTATTTTTTTAACCTGCAAATTTTCAGCGAAGATTTTTATGCTATAAAACATATTTCGCTTTTCTTTCGCTGAAAATCTGCAAGTTATAAATGATAATTTTATTTGAAATCAGCCCAGTTTGTTTCCAGCATATTGCCTGTTTTCTGGAAAGTGATGTGCATTCCAAAGCAGGCACGCAGGGTCTGAGGCGTATGTGACGGTCCGGAAAGAGCCAGATAATCCCTCAGCATTTGACGATATGATGGGTCAACACAATTTTCGATGATGCAGTTTGCACGATCAACGGGACATTTGCCACGCAAGTCAGCCACCCCATGCTCGGTAATCAGAACGTTCACCGAGTGTTCATTCTGATCGACATGCGATACCATGGGCACAATAGAGGATATTTTACCCCCTTTAGCAGTAGATGGCGTGGTAAATATCGAGATGTAAGCACTGCGTGTAAAGTCAGCAGACCCACCAATACCATTCATCATCTTGGCACCCATCACGTGAGTGCTGTTCACGTTTCCGAAAATATCGGCTTCCAGCGCAGTGTTAATTGTAATCAACCCTAAACGGCGTGCCAGCTCGGGACTGTTCGACATTTCCTGCGGACGTAACACCAGTTTATCACGGAAGAAATCAAGATTTTCATAAATACTTTGCAATACAGGCGTGGTAATCGTCAACGAGCATCCGCTGGCAAATGTAACTTTACCTTTCCGGATCAATTCAATTACTGCATCCTGAATTACTTCTGTGTACATCTGGAAATTAGGAATATCGGGATTGGTTCCTAAAGAAGCCATTACCGCATTGGCAATATTGCCTACCCCGGATTGTATCGGAAGAAACTCTTGTGGTATTCTGCCAGCTTTTAATTCACCTGCCAGAAAATTAGCCACATTCCGTCCAATGCTATCTGTCACATCGTCTGTAGGAGCAAAACCACCCACCTCATCATCTAAGTATGTCTCAACCACACATAAAATTTTCTCCGGATCAACTTTAATTACAGGTTCGCCCATTCTGTCGGATGGTTTCAGCAATGTCAGCGGCAAACGATGTGGTGGGTCAAGAGGCTCAAAAATATCATGAAATCCCCTTAAAGCCTTTGGATGTTTTGTGTTTAACTCAATAATAATATGATCGGCCAGGCGTGCAATAGTAGGGGAAATTCCCACACCGGATGTCGGAACAATTTCTCCATCTTCGGTAAGTTCACAGGCTTCAATCACTGCAATTCGTGGCTTGGGCATAAAACCAAAACGCAAATGGGGTGCTATGGACGACAAGTGCATGTCGAAATACGGAGCATGATCGGTATTCAAAGCGTCACGTAAATCGCGGTTTGATTGATAAGGTGTACGGAACAAAACAGCATTAGCCCTTGCCAAGGCTCCATCCAGCGAATCCCCTGTGGAGGCCCCAGTGTAAATCCCGATTTTAAACTCTTTTCCTTCAGCATGTAATGCTTCAGCACGGCGGGCAATCGCTGTTGGAACTGCTTTCGGAGAACCTGCAGGCGTAAAACCACTGAATCCAACCGCATCACCATTGTTCACAAAAACCGCAGCTTCATCTGCAGTTACAAATTTATACCTTGACATATTAATTAATTGGTATTTTTAAGGTGAGGAAAAAACGCATAACATATTATTATACAAATTTTTACCTTCAACTTGTTAGTTATTTATAAAATTGCCGCAAAATTACCAAATTATTTTTGAATATCCTTGAAAATGCCTCGTTAATTACAGAAATAATTCTTTAATGTAATTTTAACTTCTTATTTTCTCCTGAAATCAAAAAATAAATGGCATATTTGCATTCAATCAAAAACTCAGTATATGAACGACATCAAAAAACTACAACCAACTGCCCTGTGGCAACATTTTTTTAGTTTAACCCAAATACCAAGACCCTCAGGGAAGAAAGAACTTATCGGAAAATTCCTGGAAGACTTCGGCAGATCACTTGGATTAGAGACAATCAAGGATGAGATTGGAAATATATTGGTCCGCAAACCCGCAACCAAAGGAATGGAGAACCGGAAAGCAGTTGTTTTGCAAGCCCACATGGACATGGTACCTCAGAAAAACTCAGGTATACAACATGATTTCGAAACAGACCCGATTCTGGCTTATGTGGAAGGTGAGTGGGTTACAGCTAAAGACACCACACTTGGTGCCGACAATGGAATTGGCGTGGCAGCTGCTATGGCCATTCTCGAATCAACAGACATTCCACATCCGGATATCGAAATGTTTATCACAGTAGACGAAGAAACCGGCATGCATGGTGCGTTCGGATTGCAACCGGATTTTCTCCGTGGTGAGATATTAATTAATATGGACTCGGAAGATGAAGGTGAATTGTATGTGGGTTGTGCTGGTGGCATTGACGCAAATATTGAATACGCTTACAGAGAAGTAGCTGTTCCTGATGGGGATGTGGCATTGAAAATTTCGCTGACGGGCTTAAAAGGCGGTCATTCGGGAGTTGACATACACCTTCAACGTGCCAATGCCAATAAGCTGATGTTCCGGTTGTTAAAAGAAGCAGTAAGTGAATACGAAGCCCGCCTGGCATCAATTGATGGCGGCAGCCTCCGCAATGCCATTCCCAGAGAAGCTTTTGCCGTTGTTACCGTCCCAAAAGACGGCATGGAGGACATGAAAAATTTAGTTGCCAACTTTGAGATCTTATTCAAAGAAGAATATGAGGGGGTCGAAGATAACATCCGGTTAAATGCTGAAATTACAGATATTCCTTCCGGATTAATTCCAGAAGAAATTCAGGATGACTTGATCAACGGTGTAACCGCATGTCCCAATGGCGTTTTTCGTATTATTCCCGAGCTGCCTTCAGTTGTGGAAACTTCCAACAATTTAGCCATTGTAAAATCTGATGGAAAGAGAATTGACTGTAAATGTTTGATTCGAAGCTCCGTTGAATCGAGGAAACAGGAACTGGCCTCTATGGTGGTTAGCACATTCGCGCTGGCAGGCGCCCGTGTGGAACTGGGTGGTGATTACCCTGGATGGAAACCCAACCTGCAATCGCCTATCCTGAAAGAAATGACTAAGGTGTATGAAGACAAATACGGCAAGACACCGAAAATCATGATTATTCATGCAGGATTGGAATGCGGAATTCTGGGTATCAATTACCCGGCAATGGATATGATTTCGTTTGGTCCGACGATTCGATACCCTCACTCTCCGGATGAAAAAGTTCACATTGAGAGTGTTCAGAGATTCTGGGATTATCTGGTTGCTACGCTTGCCAATATTCCTCAAAAAGCATAGCGATTATGAGCAAACAGAACAAATGGCAGGAAGAACAGCAAAATTCACTTTGATTGACAAAAGAAATCCCGATGCTCCTTGCCGGCATCGGGATTCATGATAAATACAAAAACAGCTGAAAACACTGTAAATTATCTGGTTTCAAACAACTCGTCCAGGGGCCTTCTCACTTTGGCTTTGTTTTGCGCTTCATCATCAGCAGAGCGGTATCCGATGGCAGCAATTACCACTGATGAATATCCGCTGCCTTTCAATCCGAGTATCTCATTGTATTGTTGAGCATCGAAGCCCTCCATCGGACATACATCAATCTGCATGGATGCGGCTGTGGTAAGCAGATTCCCGAGCGCGATATAGGCCTGACGGGCTGCCCACTCGTGTTTGTCGGCCGTAGTACGGCTACCGAACACTCCTTTCATAAAATCACCATAACCTTTGAGTCCTGCAACGTCGATCTGTTGGGTTTTGGCTGAAAGCTCCAGATAAGCATCGATATGCGCATCGGTTAAATCGTCGTTGGCACAAAACACGAATAAAGTTGAAGCATCGGTGACTTGTGGCTGTCCGAACGAGGCTGTTTTTAATTGCTCCCTGATTTCAGGATTCTTTATTTCAAGCACCTTATAAGGTTGTAAACCATAAGAAGAGGCTGTCAGGCGTACAGCTTCTTTCAGCAATTGTATATTTTCGGCTGATACCTGTTTGTTTTTATCAAATTTCTTGGTGGCATAGCGCCATTTTAAACTTTCTATCATATATTTTATCTTTAAAATTTATTTTGATGCAAAATTACAACAGATATAAACCTCCGTAAGTATAAAAAAACGGAGAATCATTATAAAAATCAGGCGTCATACCAGTTTCATATATAAAATATCTCAAATTTATTGTAATTTTGCGTCTATTAATTTGCTGAAAATTTGGAAATTGCGATTATCATAGCACTGATTGTGCTGAATGGAATATTTTCCATGTCGGAGATGTCAATCGTCACATCCCGTAAATATAAGTTAGAAACGGCTAAAAAAAGAGGAAAGAAAGGAGCTAAAACAGCACTCGAACTTTCAGAAAACCCAACCCGGTTTCTTTCAACTGTTCAGATCGGAATAACATTGATAGGGATTCTCCTCGGAGTTTACAGCGGCGAACAACTTGCCGATGATGTACAGTTGTTTTTAACCGATATGGGTGTCGGTGAGACCTATGTACATGATTTGTCCGTCGGGATAATTGTTGTCTGTACAACTTATTTGTCTATTGTTTTAGGAGAACTATTTCCTAAGCGACTTGGCATGTCATTTCCGGAACCAATTTCGATGTTTCTGGCCCGCCCGATGAAGTTGTTGTCGTTTCTCACATCCCCTTTTGTCTGGCTGCTCACCATCTCCAACAACCTGCTCATTAAGTTGTTTGGAATAAAGAACACGGTCGAAAGCAGAGTCTCCGAAGAAGAAATCAAATCCATCATCCGCGAAAGCGCTGAAGGAGGAGAGATTCAGGACATTGAACAGGACATTGTGGAAAGGGTGTTTGAATTCGGAGACAGAAGGGTAAACTCGTTGATAACGCATAAAAGCGACCTGGTATTTTTCAACGAAACAGACGACTGGGATACAATCCGGCAGAAAATATATTCTGAAAAACACTCAGCTTATCCCGTTTGTAAGAACAATGATCCGGATCAGATCATTGGCATTGTACTATTAAAAGATCTTTTTGATCCGGTTGATGAGAAAGGATTCACTTTGTCGAACTACATCCGGCAACCTCTCTATCTTTCCGAAGGCACTTTTGCCTACAAACTCCTGGAGAAGTTCAAAAGTGAAGGAATACACTACGGAGTAGTTGTCGATGAATATGGCTCCACACAGGGGTTTGTAACCATGGATGATGTTGTGGACGCGATTATAGGAGATGTCACGGAGAACAACCAAAACGAATACAAAATAACTCCCCGGAATGAAAACAGTTGGTTTGCAGACGGTCAGTTCCCTTTCGTGGAGTTTCTTCATTATTTCGACATTGACCCGGATCATGAAATAGAAGGTGAATTTGTTACAATTGCCGGCTATTTCATACACACCATGAAATCATTACCTGTAATTGGTGATAAACTTGTTTTCGAAGGCTATACACTCGAAATCATTGACAAAGACGGTCAAAGAATCGACAAGATTTTGATTACACGCAATGCAGAATGATCTCTTTGAAGCCAATCTTAACTTGAACACTCCAAAAGACCACAGAAAAGCATTAACTTTGCGACTACATTATAATATTAAGGATGAGAAAGAAAACGACTTATACCCCGCCAGCAAAATCAACCAATTTAAAAGTTAATGCTGAAAGCATTTTGATGGATTTCCTGTTGGCCAAGATGGGCGGCATGAAACGCAACTCGGTAAAATCGTTGCTGGCTCACCGGCAAGTGATGGTGAACGGCAAAATTACAACCCTGTTTAATCACCCGCTGAAACCCGGCGATGCAGTGGAAGTAAAAAGTTCACGGGGCAACATCGAACTGACTCATCCTAAACTGCGGATGTTGTATGAGGATAACGACATTATTGTAGTGGAAAAGAAAGAAGGTCTTCTTACAGTAAGTACCGGAAAAGGAGATGAAACTACCGCCTTTTCCATCCTGAAAACGCATGTAAAGAAAGGTAATCCGTCGAACCGCATTTATGTAGTACATCGCTTAGACCGTGAGACTTCCGGTGTGCTGGTCTTTGCCAAAAACAAAGACGCTCAACTCATCCTGCAGGAAAACTGGCATGAGATTGTAACGCGCAGGACCTACATCGCTTTAGTTGAGGGTAAGATGGAGAAACAAAAAGACACCATCACCAGCTGGTTGTCAGAGAATGAGAAATCTCTGAAGATACATTCCGGAAAAGAAGCTGATGGGGGCAGAAAGGCAGTAACGCATTACCGTTGTCTGAAATCGAACAATTTCTTTTCGCTGCTGGAGCTTGAACTGGAAACCGGTCGTAAAAACCAGATCCGGGTGCACCTGCAAAGCATCGGGCACCCGGTATCCGGCGATAAGAAATACGGTTCATTGGGCAGTCCGCTCGGACGAATCTGCTTGCACGCGAGCATCCTCGCCTTTTACCATCCCTTCACGAAGGAACAACTAAGTTTCGAGGTACCTGCACCCAAAGCATTCACCAAAGTATTCAGCGTAAAAAATTAACCCTCGAATTCCATGAGGTAAGCTTTGATAAACGCATCGATATCTCCATCCATCACGGCATTCACGTTTGAAGTCTGGTAGTTGGTACGGTGGTCTTTCACCCGGCGGTCGTCAAACACATAACTGCGGATTTGCGAACCCCACTCGATTTTGCGCTTACCTGCCTCTACTTTGGCAACAGCAGCACGTCGTTTTTCGAGTTCCAGTTCGTATAACTGCGATTTCAGTAAGCGCATGGCATTATCCTTATTCCCAAACTGCGATCGACTTTCCGTATTCTCAATGATGATTTCATCCGGCTCTCCGGTAACAGGGTTTGTAAACTTATAATGCAATCGCACTCCGGTTTCCACTTTGTTCACGTTTTGTCCGCCGGCTCCACCCGACCGGAAAGTATCCCAGCTCAGGTTACCCGGGTTGATTTCGATATCAATCGTATCGTCCACCAGGGGAACCACGAAAACCGAAGTAAAGGATGTCATGCGTTTCCCCTGTGCATTAAAGGGCGACACACGCACCAGGCGGTGAACACCATTCTCCGATTTCAGGTAGCCATAGGCCATTTCGCCTTCAATCTGCATGGTAACCGTTTTAATTCCGGCTTCATCGCCATCCTGATAATTGGTCACTTCGAGTTTGTAGCCTTGTCTTTCAGCCCATCGCTGGTACATCCTGAAAAGCATCTCAGCCCAGTCCTGCGCCTCGGTACCTCCCGCACCGGCAACAATTTTAATTACCGCGCCAAACTTATCTTCCTCTTTTGAAAGCATATTTTTCATTTCCAGCGCTTCAATCAGAGCGATAGCATGCGCGTAAGCCTGATCGACCTCTTCTTCCGTCACGGCCTCTTCGCGGAAAAAATCATAAGCTAGCTGTAATTCATCAGCAGCAGCTTTCACCTCGCGGTAGCCTTCCACCCAGTTTTTAAGTTCTTTCACCTTGCGCATCTGCACTTCAGCCGTTTTGGCATCATCCCAAAAACCGGGAGCGTGCGTGCGCAACTCTTCTTCTTCAATTTGTATTATCTTGGTATCGACGTCAAAGATACCTCCTCAGCGCGTCCTCGCGCTCCAACACTTCTTTAAGTTGGTCTTGTGTAATCATAATTTTTTATGTTCCCGGGCTACACCCGGGGTTGTTAATATTATGCCCCTTCGGGGCTATTTTTCCTCCCACCCGGGGTTAAACCCGGAGCTATTGATATATCATCCTTTCATGGTTATTCGCTAATTAACTAACCATTAACCACTATACACTAACCATTAAACAAGAATTCCCGGTAAAAACACCATCAGGAATCCGACAGTAAAACCTGCCAGGGTTTGAGCCGGCGTGTGGGCTTTTAGTTCGATGCGCGAAAGGGCAGTTAGTGCTGAAATAACCAGCATCAGTATCATCAGCCATACCGGATTAACCGCCATCACATAACAGAAGGCAAATACACCTCCTGTCAGCCCGCCAATACCGGAAAGATGAGCGCTGATTTTCCACTTCATATTAACCAGGGTAATGATAATAATGGAAAGTACAGAACCGATACCCATTGCCACAATAAAAAACGGCACTTGCAATACCCGCCACATGAAAACGGTCCAAAAGATATAAGCCAGCAAAGAGAACAGATACGGAAAAGTCCGCTGTTCTCTTTTAGAGATGTATAAGTCCTTGATTTGTCCTTTCCGCATCATCATCAGAATGGGCGTAGCAGGCAGGATAGCAGTAAACAGAAAAGTCCCTCCCAATGCAAACCATTTCCAGATATCCGTATAAAAAAGCGCTAAGTTTGTGAACAACAACATGGCGATACCGAATGTCGGCATCAGTAGGGGTTGAAAAACAAAGGAAATAACTTTGAGAAACTGCTTCATCCAATACTTGTTTTATATTTCTTTGCGCAAACGGGCGACCGGGATATTCAATTGTTCCCTGTATTTGGCCACTGTTCTGCGGGCTATATTGTAACCTTTTGTCTTTAACACATCTGCCAGCGCATCATCGTTCAAAGGTTTCTTTTTATTTTCATTTTCAATGCATTCCTGCAATATTTTTTTAATCTCCCGGGTCGATACCTCCTCACCGGAATCATTGGTCATAGACTCTGAAAAGAAATATTTCACCGGATACACCCCGAATTCGGTCTGGATGTATTTGCTGTTACTTACCCTGGAGACAGTTGAAATATCATAACCGGTGATATCCGCGATATCTTTCAATATCATCGGTCTCAGGTACACATCATCACCCTCGATAAAGAATTCATACTGAAACTCGACTATCGCCTTCATCGTGGTGAGCAGTGTTTCATGCCGTTGTTTGATGGCATCAATAAACCAGCGAGCCGAATCAATTTTCTGTTTCGCGAAGGTTACCGCATCTTTCAGTCCCTTGCTCTTTTCTGCCTTTTTCTCCGTGTACTCCTGAAACAACTCATTGTATGCATTACTTACCCTTAACTCAGGTATATTGCTATTATTCAGGTGTACAGACAATTTACCCTCATCATTTTCCAGTATAAAATCCGGAACCACCACAGTCATCGACTTTTCGAGCAAATTTCCGCCCCAGGCATTGCCGGGTTTTGGATTCAGATGGGCAATCTCAGCTGCAGCGTCACGCAACATATCATCATCAATATCCAGTCCTTTCTTGATCCTGTCATAGTGTTTTTTGGAGAACTCCTCAAAATATTCTTCCACTATTTTCAGGGCAATGTCAAGCGTGGGATTGTAGATTTTCCTCTCCAGCTGCAATTTAAGACATTCTTGTAAGTCAGTTGCTCCCACTCCCGGAGGATCAAACTCCTGAATCATAGAGACAATATCCATCATCTCTTCATCAGTGGTATGCACACCCGCGTGAAAAACAATATCATCCACCATCGACTCAACCGTACGCCTCAGGTATCCTTCTTCATCAATATTGCCGATGACGTATTCAGCCAGCAAACGCTCATGCTCCGAAATCTGCTGGAGACCCAGTTGTTCAATCAGATTCTCGTGGAAAGTATTTCCTATTGAAAACGGGATATCTTCTTTCTTATCATCCTTTGAGGTATTATTGGCTTTCAACCTGTAATCCGGGATATCATCATCAACCATATATTCCTCCAGATCCATGTCATCGTTGTTTCCCCCGTCGTCGTTCAGATCATCATCGAACTCATTGTCTGCCTCACTTTCTTCTCGTCCTTCCTCCAATGCCGGATTTTCCTCCAGTTCCTGACGGATGCGTTCTTCCAACTCCAGCGTAGGAACTTCAAGCATTTTAATTACCTGAATCTGCGCAGGAGATAGCTTCTGTTGCAATTTTTGTTCTAATGTCTGGCGTAACATAGGACTTAAACGTTTTTCAGGATCTGGTTTTGAAAATACTTCCAGCGCAAAGGTAATGAAATTTGGAAGAAAATGAAAGTATCTTCCGGCTGATGGCTATTATTCTTTGGTTAAATATAAGTCGACGCGACCTAAGAACAGTCCGCTTTTTCCCATCTGGGCAATGACCACCGGTTTACCTTTTGCGTTGTTGGTTTTTACGTTTTCAAGCAGGGTATGCGAGTGACCGCCAATAAAAACATCCACATATTCAGATTGTTTAGCCACCTGAAAATCGTTGACTTTTGTAGTCGTTGAGTCTGAACCCAGATGCGACAGACATACGATAACATCACACTTTTCGTGCTTTTTCAGGATTGTTTCATATTTCCTTACCGTCTTTACTGGATCTAAGTACTTTATTCCTTTATATTGCTCTTCCATCACAAGACCTTGTAATTCAACTCCTAATCCGAAGATGCCGATGCGTATACCTCCTTTCTCAACTACTATATAAGGTTTTACGTAATCTGCTATAACCGATTCCCTGACATCATAATTGGAAGATACAATTGGAAAGTCCGCCAATTTAAGAATAGCCGCCAGGGTATCCATTCCGTTGTCGAACTCATGATTACCCAAAGTCACGGCATCGTATGCCATCCTGTTAATTCCCTGCACTTCCACCCTACCTTTGAAGAAATTATAATAGGGTGTTCCCTGTGAGAAATCACCGGCATCTACCAACAATACATTGGGTTCCTGCTCCCGGACTTGGTTAATCACACCCAAACGACGGGCATAGCCCCCCATATCAGGGTTGCGAACTGCATCGGGTGCAGTCGGCTCAAGCTGACTATGCGTATCGTTGGTGTGCAAAATCACCAATTTGTTGTTTTGCTGACTGAAAAGCAACAAAACAGGGAGAAGCAGTAATACTGTTAGTAGTATTTTTATTTGTTTCATATTATATTATTTTTAAACCACAAAAGGCACAAAAGAGCTAATAACGAATAACTAATAGCGAATAACGGAAGTGATGAAAGACACCCTCTATTAATTCATAATTTATAGTTTTTGATTTTCACTTTTGTGTTCCCTTAGTCTTTCTTTTGTGCCTTTTGTGGTTTATTTATTTTCAGAATATACTCTCTCATCCAGCTTCGGATTAATTTTTCTCCCCGCTTCGCTTTCTTTTCGGATATACTCAATCAGCATATCCCGAATTTTGATGCCGGTATTGACCCGTTTTGTTGCATTTTTCAGTTGTAGCATGCCATCGTTACCCTCGGCGAGGTAGTCGTTGGTGGCAACCACATATACCTTATCTTTATCTATCGGAACTTCACCGATGGTGACTTCAACAGCTTTCCCCTCCCTGATTCCCATTTTCATCCCGGAAACTCCTTCTCCGCCTATGGAGGCAAAGAAATCAAACAAAGACAGCAATTCCTCTCCCCTGACCCACAACACCACCAACTCGTTTTCGAACGGCATCAACTCAAAGATGCGGGATACCGTAATATTTCCCGCCGGTACTGGCGCCCGAAGTCCTTTCAGATTTACGATGGCAATGTCAACAGGCGACTGAATGGTTGTCGCTGCAACCTGACGGTACACATCAGCGCTGAAATTTGATAGCAGACTTTCCGGTCCGTGAATTTTCAAATCCTGTACGGCAAAGCCGATTACCTCATTCATTTCCTTTTCAAGCTGAACTTTATAGGGCTGCAGAAATACTTTAAACGATTCATCCGCATATTGTTCTGTTTCCTTATCAAGCGGAATTTTAACTGATTCAGTCTGATAAACCTGCCAGCCAACTGTATTGCACGAAGTCAGCACAAACAGCACCGAAAAAAAAACTGTAATTCGTTTCATGTGTTCATTCTTGTTTTTCATTATCATCGTGCCTGTATCGTTTTTATCTCACCAATACTGGTCTCCGGATGCAGGTATTCGGAAACATACAAGAGATGCCCCACCGGCTGATGCAACGACGACCTGATAAGCTTTACCGGCATTGTCATGGTTTGATTTTCTACCTGAATATCAGCCAGTACCTCAAACGCGTTAGGGACAGCCGCCTGATCCGCAGGCCTGACTAACTTCAAAAGCAACTGTTTGGCACCCCGCTCAGGCACCATAATCAACTCTTTCAACTCATAAGCACCGGCAACTGACACATTAGCCATCAGCACTTTACTCACCCCATCCTGCAGCGGACTGTTATTTATAAAATAACCATCCGAACCATAAAAAAGTTCTATCCATTTTCTTTCTTCCGACCGGTCGGGGATGGCTTTCGCATGATTTTTCTCCAGGTAATGGGCCAGCTTATACGCCGCCACCAGTGAACCCTGATAGGTCATGTGCTGATTAGGAGCAACGGTATTTTCAAAACTTTCGGGGGTAAAGGCCGTTGTGTCGTAGGGCAACTGCAAATCGAGCCATGATTGTTTATCACCTATGGTTTTGAGAATCTCGTTTTTGTAGGTTTCATAACCCTGTACATGCCGGTGATACATGGGTAAGGTGAGCAATACCAACTCGATTTTTTCTTTTTTACACAAAGCAATGGCCTTTTTCAGATATTTCTTAGCCTCATCTCCGGGCAGTTTCTCAGCATAGTTGTACGCAACAAAACCGGGCTCATCATATTTCTGTAAGGTATTTTCTTCCAATCCGGATGTAAAACGGACGTAACGCCCCAGATACAAGCCCTGTTCTCTCGGTGATTTTTGCCTTCCCAACAGGATGTTTTGTTTCAACTGGGTAGTATCGGTAAAAATAAAGCTGTGATTCCGGATGGTATTCGACCAGGCCGGCAAATAATTATCCGACTGAAACAAAACAGGCATCGAAGCCAGTTTTTGACCGACATCTTTCCTGGCTGCAAAACTTTTAAACTGATCCGACAAGGCGCCGGATTTCAATTTATGCGATTCATAATCATACAGAGTAAAGGTCTCAAGGATAACCATCTTCGGTTTCTTCACTTTAACCGCTTCTTTCAAAGTAAAATAAGCATCTGTCATGGTGGTTCCGGGTGATGCCAGGATGAAGCAGGTAGCTCCAAGTGCATTCGACAGGTGTTCAGGGTTTACCCCCGTATATAAATGTGAATTTCCTATCATCACTACATCCACAGGAGCTTTGCGGGTCAGTTCGTAATATGCATTCCATTTCCGGCGGGTATGGTCGTTGGTATAATCCGGGTTGAAATAACCCTGGTAATCAGTCCAGGCAACCACACTTATAATCATTACTGAAAACAGACATACACGCAGCAGGAAATCGCGGTGCGATTTTACCTTTTGCGACACTTTGTTCGTCTGTTTACCTTTTGCTTTATCTACAGGATATTTTGCCATAGCTTAGAACTGAAAATAAATGAAACTGTTGTCGTTACCGGCGCCATAAGCTCCCAGATAAATAATACTCAGGGTCAAAATCAGATACACGCCCCACCGCAACAGGTAATGTCCGGCATAAAACCTTTCCTGAAGGGTTTCCGACCACTTTTCGGCGATGACTTCATAAACCATCATACCTGCAATCAGCCACAAAGCGAAAGTGAACTCGCGGCTATTGAGTCCAAAGTCATACAAGGCCTGAACACCATCGAAACCTATGCTCTGAAACACCAGCATCGCATCCCCAAAAGTCTGCGCCCGGAAGAAAATGAGTGATAAGGTCCAGCCGGAAAAAACCAATAATGCTGCAAAAAAGCGTTTCATTCCTCCCGAAGGCTTTTCTAATTTAAACAAAGGATCTAACAGGATTAAGAATAATCCGTTGATTAAGCCCCAAATCACAAAATTCCAGGAGGCGCCGTGCCACAATCCACTAAGAAAGAAAACCACCAGCAGATTCACAATTTTACGGTTTGCCCCCTTGCGGTTGCCCCCCAGGGGAATGTAGATATAGTCCTGAAACCAACTCGACAGGGTGATGTGCCAGCGTTTCCAGAACCCTGAAAATGAAGATGAAAGGTAAGGCCTTCTGAAGTTGGTGGATAATTTAAACCCAAACAAACGGGCCGTTCCTATCGCGATATCAGAATAAGCAGAAAAGTCGAGATACAGTTGAAAAGCAAAAAAGAACACACCCGTAAGCATCGCGATTCCTTTTGCATCCTCAATATTACCGTAAGTTTGGTTAATGAAAACTGCCAGACGGTCTGCAATCATAATCTTTTTGAACAAGCCAAACAAGATGAACAACAGCCCACTACGGGCAGCCTGATAATCAAAACTTTTAATTTCATCAAATTGCGGAAGCAGTTTTTTGGCTCTTTCAATGGGGCCGGCAACCAATTGGGGGAAGAAACTCACGAAAGCCAGAAAGTTAATCAGCTTGTGAGTCGGCTCCATTTTTTTGAAGTACACATCTAAGGTATAGCTCAACGATTGAAAGGTATAAAAACTAATCCCCACCGGCAGGATGATGTGCATAGGTGAATAACTGAATGCTTTTCCGAAAAGCGTAAAAGTGGCTATAAAACTTTCGACAAAGAAATTATAGTATTTGAAAAAGCCCAGGAAACCAAGATTCAGCAGGAGACTCAGCACCAGCAGGGTCTTTCTTTTGCTTTTCTGCTCCGGCTTAGCTGCGTGAATTTGCATGGCGAGTATATAATCCATCAGTGAACTGATGAGTATCAGGGACAGAAAACGCCAGTCCCAGAACCCGTAAAACACATAACTGGCTGTCAGCAGAAATAAGTTTCTGAGCTTGATATGCTTCTGAAACAGGGTCCAGTAAAGCAGGTACACCAATGGCAGGAAAACTGCGAAATCGAATGAGTTGAATAACATAAATCAGGATTATTGTGTAATCAGATTACTCAGGTTTTAAAAATCCACAAATTTAAACATTTCTTTTAAAATTCTTTGTCTATATTTGTGGTAACTCCTGAAATTTATTACTATGATTATCAGCCCTGCACCATACCGGCTTCTTTTATTCCTGCTGATGACCCTGTTGTCGGGAGTCCTTCATGGTCGTGCAGTAAGGGTAGCATCAATTCCTATAGAACTGGCCGGCAGTTACATCATCATACATGCCACCATCAACAACTCTACACCCTTGCGGCTGATGTTTGATACTGGTGTAAGAAACACGATTGTTACCAAATTGAATGCGGAAGATTCCATCGATTTAAACCCGGGTATTCGAAAACCGATACAGGGACTCGGATCAGGTAGAGTGGTTTCAAGTTATGTGAGTGATTTTAATGTCATTAAATACGGGAAGCTCACACTTACCGGAAAAACCGTTTATTTACTGGAAGAAGATATCCTGGGATTGTCGCATCACATTGGACTGGATATTAACGGGATAGCCGGCATTGACCTGATCAGGGACTATATCGCAGAGATTGATTACACCCGAAAAAAGATGAACCTGTACCGGCACGATAAATTTGAGGTTCCTAAAGGGTATATCTACAAGCCACTCATTGTTGAAAACAGCAAGTTATATATCAACCTGACTTTGCTCGACGACAGTGCACGCATCCGTAACATCAAGATGCTGCTCGATACCGGAGCCATGCTGAACGCCTGGTTTCAAACGGTACGATCGGATGCTGCCGAAATTCCGGAACGACGCGTTTACGCACGTATAGGAGAAGGCTTCAGCGGGGAAATGTGTGGGTATATGGCGCGCATCCCGCAAATCTGCTTCGACAAATACTGCTTCCATCAACCCATCGTGGTTTTTCCGGATTCAGCAACTATAGCGGGCATCATCAGCAGGTCGGATCGCGACGGCACCATTGGCAATGAATTGCTTTCGAGATTCAACATCATCATCGACATCCAAAACAGGGCTTTATATCTCAAACCCAATCACAGCTTCAAAAACAAATTCAAATACAATGTTGCCGGAATAGAAGTTATTCAAAACGGGAGCATCTCCCCTGTGTATGAAATTACGAATATATGGAAAGATTCTCCTGCAGAAAAAGCCGGTTTACAAACGGGAGACGTCCTGATTGAAATCAAGGGCAATAAAACATATACTTTAAAGCTCCCTGAAATCAGGGGCTTTTTTCAACAGGTCTCGGGACAACCGTTACATGTTGTTGTGGATAGGAATCAGGAACTTATGGATTTCCACATTGACATGCAGGATTTACTGAACAATCCCTGAAAATAATTTTTCCGGCTTATGCTCCTTTTTTAACTAAAATTCGCCAAACAATTTACCTGGTTTTACTGTTTAGCAGATAACCTCAATACGGCATCAAATCACATATTTTCGACGTTTAACACCCTGCTGATGTAAGGACTCTTTCTTACACCCGCATGAAGTATATTCAAACTATAAAACAAACATATATGGCAATTGATTTACGTAAAGAACAATTAAACACACTGAAAACACCCCGGTTAAAGTATAGCTTTGCCGCACGTATTTTTTTCTTCGGAATGGACCTGGCGACCGGAAAAAAAAACCGCTTAGCGAAGGCTAAGTTACTGGAGATTCTGGCTTGTATCCCTTACAGGGAATGGGAAATCAGACAGTATTTCCGGCTGACTTACAAGTATTTTAACCGGAAGAAAGTCGACTGGGCACAGGATATCATCGCTTGGGGAAGGGCAGCACAGGACAATGAATATATGCATTTACTGGTTATCCAGGAGAAAATGAGGGAAGATAATTTGAAAGATCCCTGGTTTCTTTCAACTCCGGTGGTGTTTCTGATTACAACCTTTTATATTGTACTTTCGAAAATCGTGGCCTGGACGAACATCAAAGCAGGTTTCAGATTCAACGCGGAATTTGAAGACCATGCTGAAATTATTTATGCTCAAATGGTACAGGAAAATCCGCAATGGGAAAAAGAGCCGGTGACTAATCCTATCGTGAAAGAATATGCTGATCTAGCTAATTATGCCGACATCTTCAGAAGAATAGGGCTCGACGAACGGGATCACCGTAACCACAGTTTTTATTATGCCGGCATGCCTGAGAAAATTTTCAACTACGAAGGAATGCCTGATCCGGATCACCACTGAGAAAAAGGACGCTGACTTAACAGGGCATTATAATAGCGGAGGTCTCCCGTGACCTCCAATCCTAACCAGGCAGGCTTTTCAAAAAAGTCTGCCTCGTTTTTTAA
This sequence comes from Bacteroidota bacterium, assembly GCA_022708505.1. Lineage (GTDB taxonomy): Bacteria > Bacteroidota > Bacteroidia > Bacteroidales > Paludibacteraceae > Paludibacter. Next base: position 18,527 of record JAKIYP010000018.1, on the reverse strand, counting down.
TTCTACCTCAGCTATAACCAATCCTGAATTTAGTCCTAAAAACTCATCCACCTCGAAAAGATGTTTACCTACACGGATTTCATAACGATTCTTCTCGATTAGTCCCGTGCTACATAATTGCAGCAATTCGACAGCTTCTGCTACTTCAATTGCTTTTTCCCACTCATAGCGCGAGGTTCCCTCTTCGTTGCTTTTCCCCTTGATGGTGAGGGTTGCCTGCGCATCACGAATGCGAACCCTGACGGTCGCTTCTGGTGTCACAGACAGATACCCTTGTTTGATGTAGGTTTTCCTGTACGCCTCTTTTTTATACGCTTCGGATGTGACTAAAAATTTTCTTTCGATTTCCTGTGGCATGGTGGTTTGTTTCGAGCTGCAATGTTACGAATAATTTTTGATACTACTATCAATGATAGCCTCTCATCGGCTTCTCAACAATGAAAGCATATTCAATCAGGCTAAAATGCAACTTTATACAACAAATAAACATTTTTAACCCCCGAATGGTTTTACATCTAACTATAGTTTTATACATTTGCAAAAAACAAACACATGCAACTGAACATCAGAAACGAGACCGACCGACTCAAAGCAGTGGTGCTCGGTCAGCCGGGCTCAATGGGAAAACCACCGGTTCCAGAAGAAACCTACGACGCCAAATCTTACGAATCGGCAGTCAAAGGCATCTATCCGGCTGAAGAAGCAGTATTCAGAGAAATGTCGGCATTCGCACAGGTATTGCAGAAGTACGATGTGCAGGTGTTTCGTCCCTGGAACATTGAGCACTGCAACCAGGTATTTGCCCGGGATGTAGGCTTTGTTATCGACGATAAAATAATCAACTCCAATATCATCCCGACCCGTGAAAATGAAAAGGAAGCTTATGAAGTGGTTTACAGCCAAATTCCTTACAACCGCATTTTCAATCTGCCCGAACGGGCTCATGTAGAGGGCGGCGATGTGGTGCTGTACAACGACATGGTATTTGTGGGACTCTATTCGGGTGCAGATTATGCCAATCTGAAATCGGCACGAACCAACCTCTATGCCTTTCATTTTCTGAAAGAATTATTTCCGGAGAAAACACTGATTCCATTGGAATTGAAAAAACACGACACAGATCCGCGACAGGGCATCCTGCATCTCGATTGTACCTTTATGCCGGTATCGCGCAACAGAGCACTGATTTACAAAGCCGGATTCAGGTCGGAAAATGATTATTACCGGTTGATGGATATATTCGGGAAAGAGAATTTATTTGAAATCACGCAAGAAGAGATGTACCAAATGTACACCAATGTGTTTTCCATTTCTCCGGATGTGGTCGTTTCGGAGGAGCATTTTAACCGGCTGAACAACCACCTTGAAAAGGAGTGGGGAATGACGGTCGAACGGGTTCCATACCGTGAAATCTCGAAAATGGGCGGCTTATTACGTTGTTCCACTTTTCCGTTGATCAGAACAACGGACTAAACAGGATAAAAAAGCTATGTCAGTACAAACAACAAATAAGGTAATCATGATTGAACCGGTGGCTTTCGGCTTTAACCCTGAAACCGCGGTCAACAATTTCTTTCAGCAGGAAGGTGACAAACCTGACCGGTTGATTCAACAACAGGCGTTGGAAGAATTCAGGAACATGGTGAAATTACTTCGGGATAAAGGTGTTCAGGTCATGGTATATCCTGATACTGCAGCACCTCATACTCCGGATTCTATATTTCCGAACAACTGGATCTCCTTTCAGGAGGACGGTCGGGTGGTTTTGTACCCGATGTACGCACCGAATCGCCGCGCAGAAAGACGAACCGACTTCATTCAGGATGTATTGGGAAACAGGTTTAGCCCGTCCTGCATGGTTGATTACAGCAAATTTGAAGCGGAAAATGTATTTTTAGAAGGCACCGGCAGCATGGTACTCGATCGTGACCATCGAATTGCCTATGCAGCACTTTCGGAACGAACGGATAAAAAACTGTTCCAACATTTCTGTGATGATTTCGGTTACAGGCCGGTCTGTTTCAACGCCTATCAACAGGCAGGTAGCGAGCGGTTGCCGGTTTACCACACCAACGTACTGATGTGTATCGCCGATGAATTTGTCGTAATTTGTTTCGACAGTATTGATGATGAAAAAGAAAAGGACATGCTGAAAAGCGCCTTTCGGGAAACCGGAAAACACATCATCGAAATCAGTGAAGCACAAATGCACCGGTTTGCCGGCAATATGCTTCAGGTAAAAAACACGACTGGTAAGAAATTTCTGGTCATGTCACAATCGGCATACGATTCGCTGAACCAAAACCAAATCGCAGCGTTTAAAAGTTATAATGACCTGATAGTATGCCCCGTACCCACGATTGAAAAATATGGTGGCGGTAGTGTAAGGTGTATGATGCTGGAGGTGGTGAATAGCGAATAGCGAATAGCGAATAGCGAATAGCGGGGAACGGAAAGCGGAAAGCGGAAAGCTGTGTCTGGCAACCGACGACCGTAGACCGTAGACTGTAGACTGTAGACTGTAAACAAAAAAGATATGAAACAAACAGAACAATTAATCAATCTCGAGAACCAATATGGCGCGCACAATTACCACCCGCTTCCGGTGGTGCTCGACCGGGGTGAAGGTGTATATGTGTGGGATGTGGAAGGAAAAAGGTATTATGATTTTCTATCGGCATACTCTGCCGTGAATCAGGGCCATTGTCACCCGAAAATCACAGCGGCGCTCACCACGCAGGCACAACAACTTACCCTTACCTCGAGGGCGTTTTACAACAGCAAGCTCGGCATTTTCGAACAGTTCATCACCCGATATTTCGGTTACGACAAATTCCTGCCGATGAACACCGGTGCGGAAGCTGTGGAAACTGCTATCAAGCTTGGGCGGAAATGGGGGTATGAACATAAGGGAATTGCAGAAGACAAGGCGAAAATCATCGTTTGCGAGAACAATTTTCACGGCCGTACCACGACCATCGTTTCGTTTTCCGTTGATCCGGATGCCCGTACACATTTCGGTCCGTACACGCCCGGCTTCATCATCATACCTTATAATGATGTTGATGCGTTAGAGAAAGCCTTAAAGGAAAATCCCGATGTAGCCGGTTTTTTGGTTGAGCCCATCCAGGGAGAAGCCGGGGCATTGGTTCCGGATGACGGCTATCTGAAGCGTTGTTATGACTTATGCCGGAAACATCAGGTATTGTTTATCGCCGATGAGATTCAGACCGGCATTGCCCGTACCGGCCGTTTGCTGGCCTGTGATTACGAAGACGTACATCCCGACATTCTGATCCTGGGAAAAGCCTTATCGGGAGGTGTTTATCCGGTTTCCGGGGTCTTGTCGCACCGTGTAATTATGGATGTCCTGCGTCCCGGACAACATGGTTCTACCTTTGGCGGAAACCCCCTGGCAGCAGCGGTTGCCATTGCGGCTCTTGAAGTGGTTCGCGATGAACGGCTGGCTGAGAACGCCATGGAACTCGGCATTTATTTCCGCGAAGAGATGGAGAAACTATGCAATTCGTCAAAAATTGCCAAACTCGTGCGTGGGAAAGGTTTGATGAATGCACTGGTAATTAACAACGAAGGACATACAAACTTAGCCTGGGATATCTGTTTGAAATTAGCGGAGAACGGACTGTTAGCCAAACCAACGCATACCAATATTATACGTTTTGCACCCCCGTTGGTCATGACCAAAGCCGAACTGGAAGCCTGTGTTGATATTATCGTGCAGACCATTCATTTTTTCGAAAATTAACAGTTCTCTTTTCAATAAAAATTGTAGATTTGCAGTCTTATACTACAGTTTTAAATCAACACAAGAAAAACAGATGAAAAAATTAAGCTTTCTTTTGCTCTTTGCTTTTATGCTGACTGCACTCCGGGCTGAAATCAAACTCCCGGCATTTTTCTCGAGTGACATGGTTTTACAGCAACAAACCACAGCCAATATCTGGGGAAAGGCAACACCCAACAAACAGGTAACACTTTTTACAAGCTGGAACCTGAAACGTTATAAAACTACAGCCGATCAGGATGGTAACTGGAAATTCTCATTCGCGACCACCAAAGCAGGTGGTCCGTATACAATGGTGATTAGCGACGGAAAATCTGTTATCCTCAACAACATTATGCTGGGTGAAGTATGGCTATGTTCCGGACAAAGTAACATGGAAATGCCCATGAAAGGATTTCAGGGACAACCCATTGAAGGAGGGAACATGGATATTCTGAAAAGTGAAAATTCAAAAATCCGTTTATTCAGGGTTACCCGCAAGGCTACACTGGATGCTCAGACAGATGTTACCGGTCGCTGGGAAGAAGCGATGCCGGTAAGCGTACGCGATTTCAGCGCAACAGCTTATTATTTCGGGAGGTTGTTGCAGGAAACCCTTAAAGTTCCGGTAGGACTGATATCCAGTTCGTGGGGCGGATCATCCATCGAAGCCTGGATGAATGAGGAAATGCTGACTGCTTTCCCGCAGGCAAAAATTCCTGCGACAGCAGATAATATCAAAAATCCGAACCAAACACCCACCATGTTATATCAGGGTATGATACATCCCCTGGTTGGATATACAATAAAAGGTGTAATCTGGTATCAGGGTGAAAGCAACCGCGATCGTTATGAAAGTTATGCTGCCATGTTTAAATCCATGACCGACGGCTGGAGAGCGCAATGGAAACAGGAACAACCCATTCCTTTCTATTTCTGCCAGATTGCTCCTTACGGCTATAATGGCGGGGTAAATTCGGCCTTTCTTCGTGAAGCTCAGCAAAAGGCAGCCAAGGAACCGCATACCGGCATGGCAGTACTCATGGATACGGGAGAAGAAAACTGCATCCACCCGGCAAAGAAGAAAGAAGCCGGTGAGCGTATGGCTCTCTTAGCCATCACCAAAACTTACAATATTACCGGCATCGAAAGCGAAAGTCCGGAGTATAAAAACATCGAAATTAAGGACAACCAGGTTACCGTGAATTTTGATAAAGCACCGTTAGGTTTGTATGCCAAAAACAACGAATCAAATCTGTTCATGCTCGCAGGAGAAGATAAGGTATTCTACCCTGCCAAAGCAAAAGTTCAACGGAATAAAGTTGTGGTAACCAGCGATTCGGTTCCTAATCCGGTTGCAGTTCGCTACGCCTTCGAAAATTTCGTGGTCGGCGATATGTTCGGCATGGGCGGATTGCCGGTGTCGTCGTTTAGGTCTGATAATTGGTGAAACAAATATCGACGCATGGTCGTATGGTCGTATGGTCGTAGGTCGTATGGTCGCATGGCGCATGGTCGCATGGCCGTAGAGACGCCCTAATAGGGCGTCTCTACATACAATGGGCGTTTCTACATTTTCGTTAATTGCATTTCTGCATTCGGTATCACAACCATTTTTTCCGTTTAAAATACAGCAACACCCCTACGGCAAAACCAACCATCAGGAAAATAGAGAAGGGATAACCGAATTTCCAGCTTAGCTCGGGCATAAACTTGAAGTTCATCCCGTACATGCTGGCGATGAGTGTCGGGGGCATGAAGATAACCGACACCACGGTAAATATCTTGATAATCTTGTTCTGCTGGATGTTAACCAAACCGAGGAAAGTATCCTGGAGATAATCGAGCCGGTCGAATCCGAAACGGGTATATTCGAATAAGGAGTTGATGTCCTTGATAACCATGGTTAGTCGCGGCAGCAAATCCTGCGGGAACAGGTTGGACTTCAACATATTCGACACCACCCGTTGCTTATCAATAATGTTCTGCCGGATAATCATTACCTTTTCCTGATGGTCCTTGATGCTCATCAGGATATCCTGACTCAGATCATCTTCCGTATTCAGCGTCTTACTTAAATTGGTAATCTGGTCGGTGATATACTCAATCATATCCGCGTCGTATTCCACACGGGTTTCGAGCAGCGCCACCAGCACATGATAGCCTGTTGTAAAGTTTTTGGAATCCGCGTAAATCTTTTTCACCGTGTCGTTGAATGACTTCAGTTCGGTGTCGCGCACCGAAACCAGAATCCCGTTTTTCAGAATAAACGAAACCGGTTGCATCTGGAAATTATCCTGCAGGAAATTCGAGTTGGCTACAATGCTGTCCTCGGTCTGGATATACCGCGAACTCATCTCGATTTCTTCTATTTCTTCATCTTCCTGTATGTAGATTTTAAGAAACTGTTCCAGTTCCGTTTCAACTGCATCCGAAACATCGATCAGGTCAATCCAGATCATATCTTTCAGATTCACTTTTTTCAGGATATCGATTGACTTTGATATTTTGAGTTTACCTTCTTCCTGGTAAAATAGCCTGAGTTCTGCCATGATTTCACTCCTTTCTTTTTTTAACCTGCCCTTTCCCATCGCGGGTCCGGTACGGTTTGCAGAAAATCTTCCGCATGTTTGGAATTCCTTTTAAGTTCTCATCGCACGCTCCACCCGGTTCGTCAGGTCGATGAAGGCAGCCACATCTAATTGTTCCGGTCTTTTATCAAAAAGAGGATCTGCATACATCGGGTTATCTTTCTCCACGAGGGGTTTGAGCGAGTTGCGCATCGTCTTGCGGCGCTGGTTGAAGGCTGTTTTCACCACCGTTTTGAAGAGCTGCTCGTTGCATCCGAGCTCATTCACTTCATTGCGGGTCAGGCGAATAACAGCCGATTTGACCTTAGGCGGAGGGTCAAACACATGCTCATGAACGGTGAATAGATAGTCGATCGAGTAAAAGGCCTGCATGAGTACCGACAAGATACCATAGGTCTTATTGCCATGCACGGCGGCCATCCTTTCCGCCACTTCCTTCTGAATCATACAAACCAATTGAGGAATACGGTCGCGGTTTTCCAGCATCTTAAAAAAGATCTGGCTGGAGATATTATAAGGTAAATTCCCGATGAGGTACAATTTATCCGGGAATAATGATTTCAAATCCATTTTCAGGAAATCCGCTTCGATAACCTTCAGTTGGGGGAAATGCGTATGCAGATAAGCAACTGATTCCCAATCCACCTCAACGGCAGTCAGGTCAATGTTTGGATTTTGTAACAGGAATTGGGTAAGAACACCGGTACCCGGTCCGATTTCGAGTACGGTAGCCGGCCCCGAAAGCTCTAAGCTCTCAGCAATGCGGCGAGCTACTTCCAAATCCTTCAGGAAGTGCTGTCCCAAGTATTTCTTTGCTCTTACTTGTGTCATGCTGATGATAGTCGTCGGGCATATCGGATTTGGTAATAGTGAATAATTAATCGTATCTTTGTGCGTTATTATAACGCCGCACAAAAGTAAACAAATTTGTTACAAGTACCAACTAAATGCGTAAATTTCTTACATCCACCGGTATCGGAATACGTCGAATGGTCGATTACTTTTATCCGCCTTTCCGCAAATATATGTCAGTCGAGTTTTTCCGTTACGGTGCCACCGGAGTAGCCAACTTAGTGTTCGATTGGTTGTTATATTTCAGCATTTTCCACTTCATCCTGCGTCAGCAGATGTTGCCGTTGGGCTTTGTCACATTGAGTTCGCACATCGCGGCGCTGGCATTCTCTTTCCCCATCAGCTTCATGTCGGGTTTCCTGTTACAGAAATACGTCACCTTCAACAACTCCGACCTCCGGGGCAAGGTGCAACTCTTCCGCTATGGCATCGTAGTAGTTGCCAACCTGACCATCAATTACATCGGGTTGAAATTACTCGTTGACGTATTCGGCTGGTTCCCGACTCCATCCAAAATGGCCATCACGATAGTGGCTACCGGGGTTAGCTATATTTCGCAAAAGAAATTCACGTTCAGATAGTCGATAATTTTCTCCTACTTGTAATGTAGTGTAGTTAATTCATTTTCCTGACGTTTAAATTGAAGTGATAAATTTACTCATTCAAATAATCTTTTAAGTTCTTAATCTTTTCTATCGCATCTTTCAATTCATGACTGTATAGTGGATTTTCTCCATGATGAGAAGCCGCATTCATTACTCTGTCCAGAATTTCTTTCGTATCCTTGATTAACAGTTCTTTTCGATTACCTTTTTCGTTAAACTCAATCAGAAAATCGAACAGTTTGGTTTTCATCCTGTCTAATTTGTCCTTTTCAGCTTGTGCAATAGTGGAATCAGAATGATAATCGGTCTTTATTTTTCTGAGTTTATTTATTTCAAAATCAGAAAGAAATACCTGTTTGAATTTTTGAAGTCGTTGACCAGAAACTATATTAAAAGCTTTTTCTAATTTTTCGCTTAAACTTTCAAAATCCTTGTTAAGGTTCTTCATAGTTGGGTCAAGAAAAGCAGATAAGACAGCTTCTGCCTCCTTTCTTAATTCATTTCCACAATTCTCGAACTCGTTTTCCTCAAAATTCTTTACCGCTTTTTGAAGTGGCGTTAAATCTTCTTTGATTTTTGGAGCAGAATTATCACTCTCGTCTTTAGTGAAATTGTAGTATACCCATTGCTCTTCATCGGTGTTTCGTCTGATAAGATTAAAAAATCCTTTGTCGTGGGTAAGAACTATTTTCTGGAAGTCATCAAAAAAAATCAAATCGGGTTTGTTTTCCTTGTTCAGAATTATTCTTACAACGTCCATTCTGTTTGATAGGTCAAGGCTAATAAGCATATCATCCAATACTAGGATTTTAAACCTTGCACTTGCCAAAGGTCTTGTCCGTAATGCACCAATCCTGATTCCGATTGCAATTCGGGTTAAATGTGCCTCGTTCAGGAATGATTGAACACGTTCAATTTTTCGCCAGTTTGATGTGCAAGTTTCATCAAATACTTCAACTGTAAGTTTTATTCTTAGTTTATCGTGGCGAAGTCCTTCTTTTTTATCTTCCCATAGTTTTTCCCGAATGTCAGTAAACTTAAACTTGCCTGAAAAATCCAATTTAATGCGGATTACATCTTTACCGTTAAAGAAGTGGCTTTTTATAAAAGTATTTGCATTGTCCTGAATTTCAGTTAATAGATTTTGAACTTTTGTATTTAAGTCCGTAATTTCCTGCTCGTATCTTTCTCTACGTCCTCTGCTAGCAACTGCTCCTTTGGGTGTACGGGGAACATCCCGTGTTTTGCTTTTGATTATATCCTCTAACCAGTTTTGAGTTCCTTCGGTTAAGAATGGAAAAATATCATGCTCAAAAACAGGCCACAAGTTTACTTCTTGTTTATGCGAAGCACGATAGAAATTGTGTAACAATTTGTAGTTGATAAAATCGCTTGTAAGGTTTAATTCCTGAATTAGTGTATCACCATCATTATTGGTATTGATGATATCGTGAGAAATGGTGTAAATATCTTCCCTACCTGTTTCAGTATCAAGCGCAGTTAGTTTTATATAAGAATCTTCGTTTTCGTCAACAAATACATTTCTAAGGGTTTGGTGTGTGGAAATATCGGAATCTACATACTTTTTAAAGTATTTCTGAACACCTGCATCGTCTTTTGTACTACTTTGCAAAAGGGTATATAATGCCCAGAACAATGATGATTTACCTGAGCCATTGTTTCCATAAACCAAGACATTCTTACCATTTATTTTAAATGATTGTTCTTCCTGAAACGCCTTGAAATTCTTAACCTGTATTTCTTTAATTCTTTTCATGACTTAGCTCTCCAAAATAGGTTTAAGAATCTCAGGGCTACGAACAGCAAACAGTTTTATGCGGTTGCGAACCTCACTATCGGGGTGACTCCAGGTTTGGTGCAATTGCTCAATTACGTGTTCTTTTTCGGTATCGCTTAGTTTTTCAAACTCCCTGCCTTGCATTACTTTTTCTATATCTCGCTCTACAAATTGAAGTACGTCTATTTCACGTTCTTGCATGTGGTCGGGGAAGTAAAGGTTGAAAACAACTGCATCTAAAACTTCTTGTAATTTTAAGGAGTATTTATATTGTAAAAACGAGCACAATAGCTCTAGCACTAATTTTTTATTTAATAGTATTTCCTTGTTTGGTACAGGTAAATCATTGAGTCTTTCAATTTTCACTTGAGGAAAGAGTCTCCCAGATTCCATTGATTTTGTCCTATAAAACCAATCAATCAGCTTTGAATTATATAGTGAACAAATAATTTTAAGAGAAAGAATATTTTTGTATTCCTTCTTTATCAAGGTTGAATGAACACTATTTTTAGTATAATAACCAACTTCATCTAAAGTCGCAATGATTGTATCGGAAGTTTGACGTGTTATTACTTTGTTTTTTTCGAAAAAATTAGTCTTTTTGATTATTCTTGCGGTAAAGGGTTTACCTATTTTCTTTAATTTATTTCTTTCTAATTCGACTAAGTTTTCATCGTATTGAACATAAATTCCAGACCATTCAATTGGAGTGAATTTATTAAAATCTTTTCCGTCAATTACTTTTTTTGAGTGAGTTAATTTTTGGGTATTAATAAACACATCCTTCAATTCCTTGCTACCAGGGTTTATTCCATCATATACGTCACAGAAATTACTTATTTTAGTTTTAATTGAATTTATCATTTCAAATGCCATATTTGATGTATTACTCTCTTTTAATACTAGTCGTAATTCTGAATCACTTTTAATTTTATCAATATCAAGAGTTGTTTTCTTAACTTTTTCAATTGAGGTAAAGTGAAAGAATTCAATCTTACTTAAAGATTTATCTTTTTGGTAATTCAATATTATAGACTTACCAACTTCTGCATTTTCGAAAACTCTCTCATCATAGTAGGAAATTCTTAAAAGCCTATTCTTTAAGGCCAATAAGTCTCTCAATTTCTTGAATGCAGGTAAGTTCAAAGATGTGTCTGGAATAATATAGTTGTGAATTGAAGTGGAATTCTTACCTAGGGTTAAAGATCTCTCTAAAAAAAGAGCATAAAGATTTACTTTAAAATCTGCCGTATAGTACTTTAGATACTCCTTCAAAACAGATTTTTCAGTATTTGTTGATTTAACTATTTTATATGGTGGATTTCCAATCACCACATCAAATCCATCAGCAATATCAAACATCCATTCCGGGTCAAAAAAAGGTGAAGAAGCGTTTTGGTCATACGGATCCCATTTCGCTAATTTTTGAGCAGTATCGCTCTTCCAGCCGTTGCTTTCCAATTCTTCCGCAATAGCATTCCGCAATTCTTCATCACGTTGGCGGTATTTTAGTTTAGTGTCTTTGGTACGGGCACTAAACAGCTTATGCCGTACTTTTTTCAGTTCTGTTTCTAATTCTTTAACTTCTTTGGTATCATATAAACTAAGCTGAGCATCTGGCTTTTCAATTCCTATCAACGTATTGGCAGTCACAAATTTGGTTTCAAGATTTGGCAATGTCCGAACACCAAAATTCTCATCGACCTTCGTATTACTTTTTTGGTCGACTACCAATGATATAAAGAAACGCAATTTTGAAATTTGCGTGGCGATAGGTTGAATATCCACGCCATAAATGCAATTTTCAATCAGGTAAAGTTTACGGGCATAATCAGGGTCGTTAACCCGTTTGTCGAAAGCATTGTTAATCTCTTTCAGTTTTTCCTCCCGTTCGCCTTTGTCTTCAATTGTTTTAAACACTTCGCTGGTTTCTTCCTGCACTTTTTGTACTTGTACCTCTTTCCAAATCAGGTTGTCGGGGTCGAGTTTTTGCAGCATGTGCACCATCTTTTGCAACACACCCATGGGGAAAGCACCCGAACCGCAAGCAGGGTCGAGTATTTTACAGCGGTCAAGGGCTGCAACAATGTCGCGTGTAAGTTTTTGGTTTTCGGCAAATGGGTTTTTGGCATCGAACGAAGCCAGTTGGTGCAGCTTCTCATCCACCTGCTTTTCGTCCATTTCCCAATCGGTTACGGCATTTTTCAGGTAAGCAATCAGGCTTTCGTCCACCATGTAATTTACAATCTCACGGGGAGTATAAAACGAGCCTGTTTGCTTGCGGGCTGTTGTTTTGGTTTCGTGATTGTAACTTGCCAACAGGTTTTCGAATACTTTACCCAACAATTCTGGATCGAGCGCAACGTCTTCTTCAATTGGGGTATTTTCGGTAATGGTAAACTTGTACGATTTTAGAATATTGATCAATCCTTTTACAGCAGCTCGCTTAGTCGTGTTATTATTAACCCCGTATTCGGCGCTTAAATCAACTTCTTCATGCGTACCAAAAAACAGGTAATCGGGAACAATCAATTGTTCCCCTTTTGTCATGTTATCGGAGAAACCATCAATATATGTATTGTTAAATTTATCGTCCAGACATTCAAACAATCCCCCATTTAAGAACGGAACAGTTTGGTTCATTAGTTCCAGAAAAGCATCCGGATTTTTAAAATAGCGTTTGTAACGCATCAAATAATCAATGCCTCGGTGTGTGCCATAACCATCGCCACGGAAACCACGTTCGCGGGAGTCGGCTCCGTCAGGTTTTATTGGGCAGTTAAGCGAAGCAAAAAACAAGTTTTGGAGGATTGCCCTGTAATAGATACTTTCCTTATTTGCCTGAATAAACAAGCCGTTTTCGTGATAGGGTGCAATTTCGTTCAAAATATCCTTTTGCAGCGCATCAAGGTCGAAAAGCTCTTCGGGAATCAGTTTCTTTTCTTTGATAAACCAGGTAAATAACAATCGGGTAAGTAGTCGAATTACATTGGTGGCATTGTGTTCCTGAATCAAATCCTCCAATTTGGCATTCTTCTTTATAGCATCGGCTTCGGTCGGTTTTCCCGGGAAAGTAACCTGCTTAACCGCCCAAAAATACCAGTTCGAAAGTTCCTGATAAAAACGCTTATTGAGAACGCTCACACTAAAAACTTCCTGCCAATACGCATATAGTTTAGCAAAAGAATCAATAGCTTTTACACCCGAAGTTTGAATACGGAGTTGATTAATAATATCTTCGTGTCCACGGTGAGGCTTTTCAAAATCAATATCACGCAACAACGACACCTTACCTGCTTTTTCGCCTTCACGCCATGCTTGTTTGTATTGCAGGCGTTCGGTATTGGCAAATGCAATGTATTGTTTATTATTATCAGCATATTTAAAAACCAATACAACGGGCGTATAATAAAACTCCCGGTTAAATGCCCTCGAAATTTCAGCCAATTGCGAACGGGTTGGTAACAAGTTGTTTTCACGTTGGTTGAGGGTTATGCCAAAAATCAGAATACCATCGTAATCCGATTTTATGTTGTCCACAGCAATACTTTTGTTGCCTTCAAAAGCAGCATCGTCAACCATCCCCACGAAATACACTTCGTTTACGAGTTGAAACGTACTGTTTTCTTTGTAGGTATCTTTTAAAATTTCCTTTGCCGTTGTAGGTTCATCGGTAACATAGTTTACAGGGACTTGTAATCCTTCGAATAATGCTTTGATAGCCTCCAGAAATCGAGCTTCTTTGAACTTTTTTAAATCCATTTATTTCAATTTTTTTATGTTCGTGTTATTGACCAAAGAAGTCATTTGTGCAATGGCAATTTGGTTCAGTTGAGCAAGTCTTTCAGGCTGGTTTAATCCCTGTCGTATCAGCACGGCATTGATACTTTCAAGATTAGAGAGTACAACGAGTTGCTCAAGTGTAGCATCATCCCTGATATTTCCTTTTGCATCCGGATTTTCAGTCCGCCAATCGAAAGCTGTTTTACCAAAAAGCGCCATATTTAACAAATCCGCTTCGGAAGCATAAATTATGGAAGTTTGTTTTGAGGTAAGTCTTTCAGGAATCAATCTTTCCTTAATGGCATCGGTATGAATTGTATAATTGACTTTGGCAAGGGTGCGTTGCAGGTTCCAATCGAGTTTTTGGCGGTTGTTCTCTTCCTCTTTGAGGCGTTGATATTCTTTTATGAGCAAAAGTTGAAATTTGGGGCTAATCCACATTCCAAATTGAAAAGCTATGTCTTTGTGTGCATAAGTACCACCATATCTCCCTGCTTTCGCGAAGATCCCGATGGCATTGGTCGCATCGATCCAGTTTTTTACAGATAAAACAAAGTTATTACTTCCGGATGCATTTTTAATTGTACCGAATTCGGTATAATTAAAATCCGGGTTGTATAAGGCTTCCCATTCCCCAAGATATTCAATTGTGCTTTTTAAGCTTAGCCATTTTATGATAACAACATCTTGAAATTGACTTCGGGCCATATCGGTAAGCGAAATATAGTCGTGCTGTTCCTGACCTATAATTGAAATCTCAGTGCCATCAATATTTATTGTTTTATTTTTTGCCATAAGTTGAACGTAATATTTTTCTGAAAATTATTGAACCAGATGTGTTAAAATCGGGCAAAATCGCCATAGTTAAACTGATACCAACAGCCAGGCTATTAAATCAAAACTGTCGAGTTGATATTTTTCATCAACCTTCACGTTTTGTTTCACGCGTGCCAATGCTCCTTTATCGCCTTTACGGAGTTTGTCCAAAACGTCTTTGGCTTCTTTGCCCATTGATTTTTTTACCGTGCCATCAGCTTGTACTTCGGTTTCGGTTGCCTGACTATCCAAATAATTTTTCAGTGCATTTACTAATTCTTGTATTGCCGATTCGTCGCCTTTATCAATGGCATCGAGAACAAAACGCTCCCTGTCTTTGTGATAGGTAATTGCATCCAAAACCTCTTTTTGGTTCAGCAAAACCATATCCCCTTTATAATCGATGTAGATTAAATCAAACACTTTGTAAATATGTTCACGATGTTTTTCCGGTTTCGAAGGATAACCTAAAAGCGCAATAATACCGTCTTTTGAACAAATATTTATATCAGACTTGAAGCCTGAATACACCCCTTTGGGCATGCGTTGGTATTTTGCTTTGTCTTTATTGAACTCCTCAAATAAATCTTGTCGGTATTTTTCGAGCGATAAATCGTCAAAGCCAAGTCCCTGGTCGCTCACTTCAATATCATCCCAGGAAGTTTGCATTTGCTCCATCATCCGGGCTTTCAAACGATTTTCAAGACTCTCATCCTCAGCCATTTCTTTGAAGCTATCTGAGAATTCAAGGTTCACTTCTGCACCTGCCAGTTTCATCGCAGCCATTCGTTGCTCTATGCGTCCCTGTAAATCAAGGTAATTGTTTATGTTTTTTGAAGGCCAGAAGTTGATACCGAAAATCTTCTCGTTTGGCGATCCTAAGCGGTCGATACGACCCAATCGTTGAATAATTCGTACAGGATTCCAGTGGATGTCATAATTAATCACCATATCAGCATCCTGTAAGTTTTGACCTTCACTTAATGCATCGGTTGCAATTAAAATATCAATAGGGTTTTGTAATTTCTGATGAGTTTTGGGATGGTTTTCAGCTATCCATTTAACCCATTCGTGATATGCATTTGCTTTATGCTTTCCAGGCTCGAAATCCCACTCTTTTTCCTTGTAAAGTTTCGTAAATGGTGCAAAGCGTTCAAGTATTGATTCAAAGTTTTTAGTTTCTTCATTCGAATCAGAAGTTAATGACCCTGAGCCCGAAACCATGGCAAGGTTATTAAATCCCCTTGCTTTTAACTGGTCAAAAAGGTATTTGGCAGTATCCCGATATACAGTAAAAACAACAACCTTCTGATTGTTTGCATTATCCCCTTTTAAACGTTTGGATTGAATTTGTTTGATTAGCTCCTCAAGTTTATTATCAATTGAATTTATATTGTTTGGTTTGTCAATTTCCTTTTTAACACGCGTCTCAAATTTTTGAAGATTAATATAGAGGTTATCCAACGCATCCAAATCTTTCTTTAAATCCTTTTTGAAGTTTTCGATATTACCTGCTGCATCAATTTCAGAGAGGCTTATTTTACGTTTTTTGCCTAATGTAAACTCTTCGTATTGTTCTTCTAACTCATCTTCTTCAAATTGGTTGTTATCTATTTCATCAACTGTTTGATTTTGCTTATTTTCAAGGTAATTTTTAATTTTATCCAACGCGTTTTGATGGTGGTTCTTGATCTTTTCAATGGTAGAATAAAACGAGTACCACGATGATTCTAAACGTTTAACCATTAAAATGTACATCATCTTAACAAGAAAACGATCACGCTGCCTTTCATCATGCAAAACATTTTTCTCCTTTTCATTTATGTCTACATAAAACGAAGGCTGATAACCCGATAGCATAGGTGGGAAATGGTCAAATAATTCTTCAAATGTTTCAAAATTCCCAATTTCATGAGGAGTAACAAAAAGATTTATTGGTTTTTCCTTACGAGGGAAAATTAGTTCCTTCTGGTGCCCGTTAATCATATCACGGGTACGGGCAACCGTCAATGAATCAGTTAGTGTGAAGAAATTCGCAGGTAGTTTTTTTATAAACTCGCTTATTTTGGGTTTATCGTCCTCTCTCCACTCGTTAAAAGCTTTTTGAGCCGTACGGAAGGTATATTCAATATTTCTAACACCCAATTTTTCATGATATCCCTGCACATCGCCCTGAACCATTAATTTAAACTGGTTACGAATGTCATTCAGAGAATTATTAATTGGTGTAGCTGAAAGCAACAGTACTTTAATATCTTCGTTTGGTTTTAGAATACGTTCTAATAAAAACTTGTAACCATTCGACTTATCATTTCTTAAATTATGACTTTCATCAATCACAATAAGCTTGGGTTTATCGTTGTTGAAATACTTATCCGCCCGGTCATCATATTTTTCAAGTCGTTCTTCAATCATATCGGTATGGAAACGAACAAAGAAATCAAACTGGTCTTTCTCGAATTTTGACTCCTGATTTTTTCTATACCTTTTCCAGTTGTTTTCAAGTTTCTTTGGACAAAGCAACAAAACTTCGCGCCCTTGCAACTGAAAGAACTTCATGACAGCCAAAGCGCTCCATGTTTTCCCCAAACCAACAGCATCAGCCAATATAGCTCCATTGTATTTTTGAAGCATACGGATTAAACTTAATACGCCTTTCTTCTGGAAGTCATATAACGCATTATAAATTACACTATTTTCCAAACGACCAACCTGTCTGCTAAAATCAGGGTCGTTTTCTTGCTCAATAAGCTGAGAACCGAAAAGTTCAAATAGTATTTTGAAATAAATCTCTCTTGGCGTGTACTTGATAAATATTTGCTCTATTTCGTGAATCAGGTATTCCTTAAAATCAATCTTAGTTCGGGTTCCATCAGTGCGAATAATTGTCTTATCCTTATGAGCTTGCGGTTTAATCCAAAGGTTCTCAAACCAACTTGCAAGTTCTTTGTATTGGTTATTGTTCCCGGTTTCAGCAATATTTAATTCAACATTATTTGTTGTTTTTAATCCAATTCCAGCTTCTGTTAGATTTGAACTACCCGATATGAAGTATTTCTTTCTATCATCATTTTCAGCCGGATTAAACAAATAACTTTTTGCATGACAGAAATTAGGTTCAAGTGTTTTGGCAATGACTTTATCCTGTTTCAGAAAATTTACGGCTTCTTGTGCAACACTACTGAGTTTTAAAGATGCTTCAATACTAATATTTTCATTCAATAAATCTAATGGTCTATTGTCCTCAATGTCAACATTTACAATATCACCTAATACTAAACGGAAATCACTTATTTTTTCATTCGTCTGTCTGGATAAAAATGCCAATGCTCCAATGGTAAAATAGCCTGTTACAATATCCAGCTTACCTGCTTCTGTATATTGAGAAATCCATTCATGGACTTTTTTATTTTCGTTCTCGTTATCTAAAATCATTTTTTACTTTCCTCTGTTTTAATTAATTCTTTGGGGTCAACATCGAGAATTTTTGCAATTTCAAAAAGCACTTCTAATCTTGGCTGTTGTCTATTTTGCACGTAAGAGTTCACCATGTTGTAACTCTTCCCAAGTTTTTCAGATAACCATATCTGTTTTATCCCTTTCTCTTCTAATACTTCTTTAATTCTGTTCATTGAGCCAAAATTTTCAAACTGCTAAAGTAATATTTTGTTACATTATCTCGAAATATAATATAAATAATAATCAAAATAATTTCACTTTACAAACATAAAAATAAATTTTGATAATTTTAACTCACACCCCCAATTTTCTTTCATTTTTAATCACTTACCTGCATATTAGCTAAATAAAAATGTATTATATCCCGCTGCAAGTGCCGGTTTTATCACATTCAGCAGTCCGGTTCGTTCGGGGTCGGTAATAATCAGCTTAGCTGATCAGGGGGATGGTGATGGGATGGTGATACGAAATCGTAGGGTTATAAATTTATCTGAATATCATTGCATTGATTATATACTAATGCGAATCAGTAGTAGAAAATTAGATCCCTCACTTCCGTTCGGGATGACAATTTTCACTTTATTAATATTTCCCGTCGGCAGAAGTCAGCATAACTATTCTATTTTTGTAGCGACGGGTGCTATGGTTACCGAACCGTCGCCGTAAAGAATCTAATTATAAATGGAAAGATAGTGCGACGGTATTTGACCTTACTGAATTGTTGTCATCCCGAACGGAAGTGAGGGATCTAAGGGAACGCAGCGAAGAATTTAATTTTCAACTCCTGATTCACATTACTAATCAGATATCGATGCAAATCCAAATATCGGGCAAAACCC
>JAKIYP010000017.1 GCA_022708505.1 Bacteroidota bacterium | reverse complement strand
ATGCGTTATACCGAAGCCCGTTTGCAGAAACTTGCCGAAGAAATGCTGGTAGATATCAACAAAGATACAGTTGACTTTCAATTAAATTTTGATGATACATTAAAAGAACCGGTGGTGTTACCAACACGCATTCCAAATTTGTTGGTTAATGGTTCGTCGGGTATTGCAGTTGGAATGGCTACCAATATGGCGCCTCACAATCTATCGGAAGTAGTTGATGCAACAGTCGCATATATCGATGATAAGGAAATTGATATTGCCGGATTGATGAAGTTTGTTAAAGCGCCCGATTTCCCAACAGGAGGTATCATTTATGGTTACGCAGGTGTTAAGGAAGCTTATGAAACCGGACGGGGTCGTATTGTAGTACGTTCCAAAGTTGAAATTGAAGCAGAAGCATCAGGGAAAGAAAAAATTGTAATCAATGAGATTCCTTATCAGGTTAATAAAGCGGAACTGATTAAATCTATTGTTACTTTAATCGAAGAAAAGAAAATAGAGGGAATTGCACATATCAATGATGAGTCCGACCGGGAAGGAATGCGCATCGTGATTGATATAAAAAGAGATGCCAATTCTTCTGTAGTGTTAAATAAGTTGTTTAAATTCACAGCATTACAATCTTCTTTCAGTGTAAACAATATTGCCCTGGTGAAAGGAAGACCCCGTATGCTCAACCTGAAGGATTTGATCAGGCATTTTGTGGATCACCGTCATGAGGTAGTGACACGACGCACTCAATTCGAGTTGGCAGAAGCTGAAAAGCGTGCACATTTACTTGAAGGATTTATGATTATCCTGGATAACTTAGATGAAGCTATTCGCATCATACGCGATTCCAAAACGCCTGATGAAGCCCGTATGCGCTTGATGGAAGCCTTTGGCTTGTCGGATGTTCAATCACGTGCTGTGGTGGAAATGCGACTGCGTCAGTTGACCGGAATGGAACAGGATAAACTGCGAGCTGAATATGAAGATGTGATGGCGCTTATTGCTAAATTGAAAGAAATACTTGAAAAAGTGGAACTTCGCATGGCCATCATCAAAGATGAATTGCTCGAAGTAAAAGCTAAATTTGGAGATATTCGTCGTACCGAAATTGTATATGCATCAGAAGATTTCAATCCGGAAGATTTTTATGCTGATGATGAAATGATCATCACCATTTCCAGGTTCGGTTATATTAAACGAACTGCTCTGGCTGAGTTCCGCGCTCAGGGAAGGGGAGGAGTCGGTTCCAAAGGAAGCGATTCCCGTGATGAGGACTTCATAGAATACATTTATCCGGCTTCCATGCACAACACCATGATGTTCTTTACACAAAAAGGGAAATGTTACTGGCTAAAAGTATATGAAATTCCTGAAGGAAGCAAAAACTCTAAAGGAAGAGCTATTCAAAACATGCTTAATATTGAACCGGATGACAAGGTAAATGCATTCATAAGGGTCAAAGGGAGTCTGGATGACAAAGAATACATCAATACACGCAATATTATTTTTTGCACTAAAAATGGTATCGTGAAGAAAACCTCGTTGGAAGCCTATTCCCGACCTCGTGCGAATGGTGTGATTGCCATCAACATTAGGGAAGATGATAAAGTAATTCAGGTACGTCTGACCGATGGAGATTCCGAAATTGTAATGGCAAATCGCAATGGACGGGCAATCCGTTTCAATGAATCCAAGGTGCGTGTCATGGGCAGGACTGCTACCGGTGTAATTGGTATGCAGTTAGACGATGACGGACAGGATGAGGTAGTTGGTATGGTTTGTGTTAAGAAGGACTCAGGTGAAACTATCATGGTTGTATCACAACAAGGTTATGGCAAGCGCTCTTTACTTGATGATGAAAATGGAGAACCGATTTACCGGATTACAAACCGGGGTGGAAAAGGTGTAAAAACCATCAACATCACGGAGAAAACTGGAAAATTAGTTGCTATCAAAAGTGTAAAAGATGAAAATGACCTGATGATCATCAACGTCTCGGGAATTGTCATCAGACTGCATGTGTCTGACATCCGCGTGATGGGTAGGGCAACGCAAGGAGTCAGACTTATTAATCTGGAAAAAAGAAATGATGAAATTGCTTCCGTATGTAAAGTATTAGCTGAAACGGAAGATGAAGATGATGTTAAGAATCAAATTGAAATCGAAGAAGAAAATAACAATCAAACTGAACAAGAAACGGATGAAACTCAAACAGAGGAGTAATCGAATGTATTCGTGAGACTAAAATAAAGAACAAACAATTTATTAAATTAGACAATTATGAAAAAAGTAATTTTTTCACTTTTATTACTTTTAAGTGTAACAGCAATATTTGCTCAAAAAAAGAATGTATCCAAAGCAAGGAATTTGGCCTTAATGGAAACACCTGATTTTAAAGGCGCCCGTGAAGCTATTTTACCCGCATTGGAAGATCCCTCCACCAGTGGAGACCCAAAAACCTGGCATGTTGCCGGACTTATTGGATATAAGGAGAACGAAAACTATTTTAAAGATTTGGCTTTGGGTAAACAAGTTGACTTCGTGAAAAAAGGCGAAGCTGTCATGGAATCGCTTAATTATTTCCTTAAAGCGTATGATTTGGATCAAAATCAGGTGAATAAAAAAGGGAATAAAGTTAAACCAAAATTTGAGTCAGATATCAAAGCTAAAATCAAAGAATACTTTGAAGAAAAACATAATCTGTTTTATTATGCAGCAACCTTGTATGATGAGAAAAAAGATTATACAGGAGCCATGAAAGCTTTTGAAACCTACCTGGAGATCGCAAATTTACCATTCATGAAAGATGTGGTAAAAATTGATTCTACTTATATTCAGGTGAAGTATTTCAATGCACTTGCAGCCAGAAATGCCGACATGTGGGAAAAAGCCGCAAAAATTCATGAAGATATAAAAAATGAAGGTTATGAAACCGGTAATGTCTATAAGTTACTTTATGAAGAATATGTTCATTTAAAGGATACTGCAAATTTCATCAAGACATTGGATGAAGGATTTAATAAGATGCCTGAAGATCCCTGGTTTATTCAGAACCTGATCAATTACTATCTAACCAATAATTTGATAAATGAATCGAAAATTTATATTGATAAAGCAATTCAGGTATCTCCGAATGAAGCTGTATATTATTATATTAAAGCAAAAATTTATGAAACAGAATTAAATTTTATTGACGCACGTAAATATTATGATAAAACGCTTGAATTAGATCCCAAATATGCCGATGCTTATGCCGGTATTGGCGTGTTGATTATAGACGAAGGTCAGAAAATACTGGATGACGCTGCTTATAAATCAGACAGGGAATTTAATTTAGCAAAAAATAAATCTAATGAGGTTTTCAAATCTGCTATTGAATACTTTAAAAAGGCGGCTGAAATCAATCCGGATGAGCAACTTTATAAACGAAATCTGAGGATGTTATACTACAGATTGGGTATGAGTAAAGAATTAGAAGCCATTGAGAAAGAGCTTGGCTACTAAGCGGAATAATACAAGCAAAATACATAAAAATGTCAAAAAAACTACAGGAATTCGTTCTTGTAGTTTTTTTATGCTTTAACTTGATTATTAACTTTATTGTCACTCAGAACTTCAGTGCGTAACAGAAGCAAATGTTCTCCTGATCCCTTTTTTGTAATGCACTGCCGGATACCCGAAAATAACAAATAATCCTTCCCTGCTGGGATATTGAATGCCATGTTTTTCCCTGAATATTTTAGCTTTTTTCCCATTTTGAATAAGCGGGTGAATCCCGCCTAACATGCAGGTCCCCAATCCCAGGGACTCTCCCGCGTACATGGCTGCTGTCGCTGCAACAATCGGGTCAGCCGGGTCGGTATAAGGTGAGCCGTAGAAATAAAGCGCTAAAGGAGCGTCGTAGTTTACCAAGTTGATACCAACCTGCATGTTTTTGATGTACACATCAAACAGAGGTTTAACAAAACCTTTGAACATTTCATCATTGGCTTTACCCCAGAAAGGTTTCATGAGCGTTAAAAACCAACCGGATACAAACCACTTCATCTCGTTTAGATAGTTGCAAAAATCAGCAGCAAACTGCCTGTTTTTTGCTTTGCTGTCAAGTATCAGAATGTTCACATCAGATGGAGGAAGACCCATGGGGGCTGTAGAGGCAGCACCGAGAATCTTTTCTACTATTTCGGGTGAAACTTCTTGCTCCTGAAACTCGCGTGCACTTCTTCTTCGCCTGAACAAGGCAACTAATTGTTCATAATCTGCCATCTCCTTTTTGGAGGGCAACTCAAACAAATCGGCTTTGGATATTTCCCTTCCGGTTATTTCAATAGCATCTGCGGGACAAATAGCCATACAATGTCCGCAACCTATACAACCAAATACAGGGGTATTGCTGATGCTGGCCTTGTCGTTTTCCAGGCGAAAGTTGAAATCTTTGCAAACCAGGATGCATTTTCCACAGCCGGTACACCTTTCGGTGTCGATTGAAATCGTTGCATTTTCTTTTGTTCTTGTTGTTGGAATTGCCATGATTTTCTAATTTATCTTATCATTATTAAGTGCCATTTTAAACACTTGCAAAACTCTTTCTCTCGCGAATTGATGTTCAACCACCGGCTCCGGATAATCTTTTTCGTGTATATTCTCAACCCATTTGTTTATGTAAATATGTTTGGGGTCAAACTTTTTTGTTTGTTCGGCAGGATTGAATATTCTGAAATAGGGAGCAGCATCGCAGCCACAGCCGGCCGACCATTGCCAGTTTCCGTTGTTCGATGATAGCTCATAGTCCAGCAGTTTCTCCGCAAAATAGGCTTCACCCCAACGCCAGTCAATCAACAAATGCTTTGTCAGGAAATTTGCGACAATCATCCGCACCTTGTTGTGCATGTAGCCGGTTGCGTTTAACTCCCTCATTCCGGCATCAACAAAGCCAATTGCTGTAAGTGCAGGGAAATGAAATGGATTGGTTTTATAAAGATGCATCAGGTAATCTTGACTTGGGAATGATTTCACCGTTTCTTCAGTAAGTTGCTGTTTCCACCTTTTTGAGTAAGGTGTGAATACGGTATAGGGATTGGACTTCAGCTTTTTCAAAAATAACCTGATCCTTGTATGTTTCAAAACGAATGTTATGGTTCTTCAGTAAGTCGGCAATTGCTGAATCCCGTTTTATGGCTTCGGGTTCATAATCATGATTTGCATATACTGCCGAAATAGCATACTGTTGTTGCAGTTGCTGAAAGATATCCAGTGGTTTCCCGTAAAGCACCAGCAAGGAACTTCCCATTTTTATCAATTCATCCTGTAACTTGCTGATTGCATGATAAATGAACCCAACCCTTTTATCCCTTTTGTCCGGTAATTTGTCGAGAATATCAGTATCGAAGATAAAAAGGGGCAATACAGGACAGCCGTTTTGCAGCGCTTCGAACAAAGCCCTGTTGTCGTGCAATCTTAAACCGCGGCGAAACCAGTAGATGATAAGGGGTGTTTTCATTCAAATAATTGTGCTATTTTTTTGTGGAAAGTACTCGTTCTTATTTCCACAATTCAAACAGACCTCTCTATGAACACATAACAACTGACCGCAGCTATTACATTTCCACTTTTCTTTCTCAATTTCAATGAATGCCTGCAATCCAATTTCTTTTATTTTATTCAGGTTTTGAATAGGACTTTCACCATATTTTAATGTGTAACGTTTATCTAAGTTTTTGATGCGTGTACAGGGGAATTTACTGCAATCATAGCAAAGTAATTCTTCATTGCCTTTCTTTTCTTCACATGATTTTATACTACATACTGTACAATGATAAGGTTTATTACCAACATTGAGGCAGCCGACACATTTATTTTTCTCCCGCTGATAACCTAAACAAATATCACATATTACGCCACAGGGAGCTACGCTGTTGTTATTCATATTTGTTGTATAAGATTGCTCATATTCTATTTAGAAGCCAATAAGTCATTCAAATTAATTATTTTACAGCCATTTTTTTCGTAATAATTCAGCATTTCGTCAATCTTCCTTTTATCATAACTGGTAATACAATCAGATAAGACTGTAACTTTATAGTTTTTCTTGCACATATTAAATACGGTCGATTTCACACAAGCAATGGCGTCTGCTCCTGCAATGTAAAATTCGCTTATTTCATTTTTCTTGATAAAGTCAGTAAAATCCTGGCTGGTCAATGCGTTTCCTTTGGATTTTTCAAAAATGTTTTTGGAAACCAATTTCATGTCCGGAACCAATTCAGACCCACGGGTATTTGGTTTGAAAGTCCTTGTACCGTCTGATAAGTTATAATGCCTTATGTAAACAACATGAATTTCATTTTCCATTGCCCAATCAATTGCCCGATTAACATTGTCAATTATTTCTTTGTAGTTTTTGGTAATGTCATTTTGAATGTCAATTATCACTAAAGACTTTTTCTGCATGGGATTTTCTTCTTATAGTTTTATACTTTATTTCAATTTACTATTTTATTGTATATCGCACTCTCGCATGTTCGGTTGTGGCTAACCTGCCGCAAAGCAACAGAAAAATCTCAAAATTACAAATAATTATGGTTAAACAATGATTTTAGCAAGTGTGTTTTTCTGAAGGGTGAAAGTCCCCCTGACAAAGGAGGAAGTCAAGGACGTTCACTTTTGTTAACCATACCAGCTAAGCCTAACTCCTCCATCATTCAACGATACAATAAAGACTTTCTTCACAGAAAGTTTTTATAGGCTATATTGTCCGGACAGCTTCGCACAAACCGGTTGCTCGTATGCACGTGTCCTTAGGCTGTTTGCGATGGAACGCATGGTTTAATCAGTCATTCAATGAGTGTTAAACAGTTATATTAAGCGACTTCTTGTCGCACTACAGTGGTGTGAGAGGCTCTTCCCGTCAGTTAAGCTGGCGGGGCAGTTTACTCGATTTGGCGTTCGGGATTATTTAATTTAAATAATTTGTTCATTTGTTAGCGTAAAGTCAAACGGATTCATTTTGGTTTTAAATACCGGAATATTTTTTTGTCTACATAAAACCAATATTTCTTTTTCATGATTTTTGGGAATATTTAAGCCAAGAAATACTCCAACAAAGCAATCATTTGATAATTTTATTATTCTTTCTTCTTTATGGAAACCTGTCTCAGAATTATTTTTCGTGTTTATCTTTATGTATCTATACTCATGTTCATATTTCCATCTTTTTTCTTTAGTAGATAATAAGGCTATGAAATTTTTAATAATCTTTTTTTTGTTCTTTTCAACAGGAGCAAGTGGCTTTAATTTAGGATATTTACCATACTTAACTTCACCATGAATAGTTAAATATTTAAATAGTTTTTCTTTCCAAAATACCACGCAGAACCCTTTGTGCTCATTTGAATAATGAGACCACAATAAAATATTCTGCCAACCTTTATCTTCTTTCGTGTCATGACAGCAAGAAAAAACTCCAATATTCTTACAATGAACGTTATATTCCTTTTTTAATTTATCCTGATTGGTATACCTGTTTTTAATTTTAATCCTAACAGAATCCAAATTCTTTAAATTAAGTAAGTTTATTTGGTCATCAATATATTGTTCAAACTCTTTCTCTGACAGAAGAGAGAAATTCTCATTAATACGACAGTCAAAGGGATCATTAATCTTATTCGGTGGAGCCAAATAGATTTCATTATCTGTTAATATCTTTTTGTGATATTTATTTCCCCAATCTCTAAATTTATAAACTACTTCCATTTTTTTATCTTGACCACTAACATCTAACTATACAACCCCCTTTTCTGTATGCAAACCAGTATTTCGTATATCTGCCTTGTTTTTTAATTAATAGCTTGTTAAAACTTTCAAAACGAAAGGAATATAAAATGATTTGAATTTGGATGTTTTTCGCATACAAATTTTCACTTATTAGATTTAAACAGTTGAAGTGTTCTAAAATTTACCCCAAAAATAAACACAAAAAATGAATAATCAATATATTATCAGTATTTTATTATCAACATATCCGGTGAACGCCATAGTGCAACACATTTAGCTGTTGGTGCCGGTGTTGCGCCATATATAACGCATGTGTTGCGCCAACAAATGCGCATCGGATGCATATTGGGCAACAAAAAACAGGTGCACATTGCTGTACACCTGCTTTCCCAATTTACTGTGTCTGTATGTTTTCTATTGAATCGATTATTCCACGATTTTCTTCATGGCAGTCATGGCTGCACGCAATTCGGCACCACATACTTCGATGGAGTGGTTGCGGATGGCAGCATTTACCTGTACCAGTTCGAAGTTGTCGACGTGGTTGCTTTTGCCTTCGTTGAAGTTTTTACCGATGAGGCTGGTATCTACTTTTTTCATGAAGTCGGCCAACAGCGGTTTGCAAGCGTGATCGAACAAGTAGCAACCGTATTCGGCGGTGTCGGAGATAACGCGGTTCATCTCGAACAGTTTTTTACGGGCAATGGTGTTGGCAATCAGTGGTGTTTCGTGCAATGACTCATAATAAGCCGATGCAGGTTTCATGCCTGAGTTGGTCATCATTTCGTAAGCCAGTTCAACGCCTGATTTAACAAAGGCTACCATCAGTACAGCATTGTCGAAATACTCTTGTTCGGTAATTTCCATGTTGCCGGCGGGAGTTTTTTCGAAATCGGTTTCACCGGTAGCTGCACGCCATGCCAACAGGTTTTTGTCGCCATTCGCCCAGTCTTCCATCATGGTGCGTGAGAATTCTCCTGAAAGGATATCGTCCATGTGTTTCGCGAACAAAGGTGTCATGATTTCTTTCAGCTCTTCCGCTAATTTGTAAGCTTCGATTTTAGCCGGATTCGACAAGCGGTCCATCATGTGGGTGATACCACCGATTTTCAACGCTTCGGTAATCACTTCCCATCCGTATTGTACTAATTTAGAAGCATATCCTTTGTCGATGCCAGATTCTACCATCTTGTTGAATGACAGGATAGAACCGGTTTGCAACAGACCGCAAAGAATGGTTTGTTCGCCCATCAGGTCCGATTTTACTTCTGCAACAAATGACGAATGCAGTACACCGGCTTTGTGACCACCAGTTCCAACGCAATAGGCCTTGGCAATTTCCAGTCCGTCGCCATTCGGGTCGTTGTCCAAGTGAACAGCAATGAGGGTAGGAACACCGAAACCACGGAGGTACTCAGCACGTAATTCAGAAGCCGGAGATTTTGGAGCTACCATGATCACGGTTAAGTCCTTGCGAATCTGAATGCCTTCTTCCACGATGTTGAAACCGTGAGAATACGACAGACAAGCGCCTTTTTTCATCAGCGGCATAATCTGATTAACAACCGGAGTGTGATATTTGTCCGGGGTTAAATTCAATACAAGATCACCTTTTGGAACCATATTTTCAATGGTGTCCACTTCAAACTTGTTTTCAACTACGTTTTGATAAGAAATTTGTTTTTCGTCGATTTCAACTTTACGCAGTGCGTAAGCAACATCCAGACCGCTATCGCGCATGTTAAGTCCCTGAGCTAAGCCCTGAGCGCCGCAACCAACGATAACTACTTTTTTGCCAATCAGTTTGTTAACTCCATCAGCGAATTCGCTGCTTTCCATAAAATCACATTTTCCCAGTTCCTGAACTTTCAGGCGATGTGGAAGTGAATTGAAATAATTTGCCATTTTTGTGTTGTTAAAATAAATTTTGTGTAAAATTATTGTATTTTTTCCGATTGATAAACAATCTTTTTGATTTTAATTGTTTTGATCTTCAAATTTTTTCAGTGTTTCCAGCATATCACTCAGACGCTCAACTTTCGATTTTGTAATAGCAACTCGTCCGGAGCGGATAAATTGGAGTACGCCCACTGTTGAACTTAACTCGTTAAACAACTGTTGTGTTTCAGCATAATGCCCCGATTTCTGGAATACTACAAAAGTCTCATTCATTTCCAGGATGCTGATGTTGTACTGACGAACCATTTTCTCAATTGAACCTAACCCAAGCAACTTATCGGTAGCCACTTTGTAAAGCGCGATTTCCTGGTGTACCAAATCTTCATCGGTATTGTAATAAGATTTCAGGATATCCACGCGTTTGTCGATTTGCTTAACAACCTTTTCTACCATGCTTTCGGTTGCATAAACTGTGATGGTGAATTTATGGATACCTTTCAATGCTGATGGGGAGACTGACAATGTTTCGATGTTAATTGCCCTGCGGGTGAAAATAATGGTAATCTGGTTGAGTAAACCGACTGTATTTTCAGAAAAAATTGTGATTGTATATAATTTATTTTCCATGTTGATAACCTTTTAATGCATTTAACATTGAATTAATCTCCCAGCAGGATATTGGTAACACAAGCGCCCGCTGGCATCATGGGGTAAACCATTCCTTTTTTCTCTACATTTACTACGAGCAGATAAGGCTTGTCATCTTTCAGCATATCAGCAATGGCTGCATCCAGGTTTTCTCTTTTCAGTACTTCGGTACCTTCAATACGATATGCTTTCGCGATGGCAACAAAGTCGGGATTTTGCATTTCTGTGAATGAATATCGTTCATCAAAGAACATTTCCTGCCACTGACGAACCATGCCTAAGAAATGGTTGTTCAGGATAATCATTTTTACACCGATTTGTTCCTGCATGATGGTCCCGAGTTCCTGGATGGTCATCTGGAAACCGCCATCGCCACTGAACATGCAAACAGTACGTTCGGGAGCGCCGATTTTCGCACCCATCGCTGCCGGAATACCGAATCCCATCGTTCCAAGTCCACCAGAGGTAACCAAACTACGTGTTTGTGAGTATTTCGAGTAACGGGCAGCCATCATCTGGTTCTGACCAACATCGGTTACGATTACCGCTTTGTGTTGTGTGGCTTCCGAAATTTTGCGGATAACTTCTCCCATGGTCATTTCACCTGATTCAGGATAAAGTTCTTTCCGGATTACCTTATCGAATTCCTGATCATCATACACCTTGAAAGAATCAATCCATTCGGTGTGTTTGGCAGGTTTCAGCAATTCAGTGATGGCAGGCAGGGTATCTTTGGCACTACCCAAAACCGGAGCATCTGCTTTTACATTCTTATTGATTTCAGCCATGTCGATGTCTAAATGAATGATCTTGGCTTGTTTGGCATAGGTATTCAGATCCCCGGTTACACGATCATCGAAACGCATCCCAATAGCAATCAACACATCACATTCATTTGTTTTCATGTTGGGAGATACGTTTCCATGCATTCCCAGAAAGCCTTTATTCAAACGGAAATCAGTAGACATAGCTGATGCGCCCAGCAAGGTCCAGGCTGCCGGGATGTCCGCTTTTTCCAAGAATGTTTTCAGTTCAGCTTCCGCGCCCGACAATACAACTCCTTGTCCAACCAAGGCATACGGTTTTTTAGCACCGTTAATAATTTCTGCAGCCAATGCCACTTGATCTTTGTTGACTTCTGGAACAGGAATATAGCTGCGGATGTAGGTGCATGGTTTGTAATCAAATTCAGCCTGTTGAATCTGAGCATTTTTAGTGATATCTAGTACAACAGGACCAGGGCGACCGCTTTTGGCAATATAAAAAGCACGGGCAACTGCCCAGGCAATGTCTTCCGCTCTCCGAATCTGGTAAGCCCATTTGGTTACCGGTTGCGTAATTCCAACCACATCAATTTCCTGAAAAGCATCCGTTCCCAATAAAGGAGCAACAACCTGACCGGTAATTACCACGAGTGGGGTACTGTCGAGCATGGCGTCACTGATGCCGGTAATTGTGTTCGTTGCAGCGGGGCCAGAAGTAACTAAGCATACACCTGTTTTTCCTGAAACACGGGCATAGCCCTGCGCTGCATGCGTAGCTCCCTGTTCGTGTCGGGTTAATATGTGATTCAACCGGTTTCGATAATCATACAGCGCATCGAATGCCGGCATAATGGCACCACCCGGATATCCGAAGATGGTATCAACGCCTTCTTTTATCATTGATTCAATCAGGATTTGTGACCCTGACATTTTTTTGTGTTCCATATCTTGATTTTGCTAATTATTTATTATTTATTGTCTACAGTCTACGGTCTACTGACTACGGACTGGTGTCTGACGACCGGAGACTGGTGTCTGATTTTTAAATCATCCTCACAGCCCCTTTGTCAGCCGAACTTACCATCGAAGCATAGGCTTTCAGGGCCTTGCTGACGACTCGGTTACGGTCTTTCGGGGTGAAGGCATCGGCTCCGCGTGCCAGCTCTTTCGCACGACGGGTAGCCAGTTCTTCATCACTCAATCTTACATTGATGGTCCTGTTCGGAATGTCAATGTCAATAATATCACCGTCTTCAATTAATCCGATGTTACCTCCAGAAGCAGCTTCAGGAGAAATATGTCCGATCGACAGGCCTGATGTTCCACCGGAGAAACGTCCGTCGGTAATCAGGGCGCATTCTTTTCCAAGTTTCTTTGATTTAATATAGGAAGTAGGGTAGAGCATTTCCTGCATGCCCGGTCCACCTTTAGGTCCTTCGTGGGTAATAACCACCACATCACCGGCAACTACCTGTCCGCTCAAAATACCGTAACATGCCGTATCCTGTGAGGTAAAAACCTTAGCAGGTCCGCTAAACTTCCAGATACTTTCATCGACACCGGCAGTTTTGATGACACAACCGTCAATTGCGATATTTCCTTTCAGAATACCCAAACCTCCATCGATGGTAAAAGCATGTGCCAAATCACGAATACAACCGTTAACCCGGTCAGCATCTAATTCTTTGTATTGCGAGGTTTGTGAACCCATAACTAAGTTGAAACGATTAGCCGGAGCACTTTTGTAAATGCGAACGGCTTCCGGGTTTGGATTTGCACCGGTAATGCTGTATTTCTCAACAGCCTGTTGCAAAGTAAGACCATCCACGCGGTAAACATTAGCTTTTAATAAACCTCCTTTGGCCAGTTCCCCAAGAATGCCAAGGATACCACCGGCACGATTAACATCCTGAACATGATATTTATCTGAATTTGGTGCAACTTTACACAAACACGGTGTTTTTTTGGAAAGTGCATCAATGTCGTCCATGGTGAAATCAACTTCAGCTTCTTGTGCAATGGCTAAAGTGTGCAGGATGGTATTGGTAGAACCGCCCATCGCGATGTCAAGTACCATGGCATTCATGAAAGCATCGCGGGTGGCTATGGTACGTGGAAGTACGGTATCGTCTCCGTCTCTGTAATATTTATAGGCATTTTCAACAATCAGTTTAGCTGCATCTTCAAACAAACGGGCACGATTGGCATGAGTCGCAACAATGGTTCCGTTACCCGGCAGCGCTAATCCGATGGCTTCGTTCAGACAGTTCATGGAGTTGGCCGTAAACATACCCGAGCAAGAACCGCAGGTTGGACAAGCAGCACTTTCAACTTTGGCAATTTGTTCATCAGAGATTTCCTCATCAGCAGCCTGTACCATAGCATCCACCAAATCAAGGTGTTTCCCGTCTAATTCGCCGGCTTCCATCGGTCCGCCAGAAACAAATACAGTCGGAATATTCAGTCGCATGGCAGCCATCAGCATACCCGGCGTGATTTTATCGCAGTTGGATATGCATATCATGGCATCAGCTTTGTGAGCATTAACCATGTATTCCACACTATCAGCAATCAGATCGCGGGAAGGAAGAGAATACAGCATCCCGTCGTGACCCATCGCGATACCGTCGTCAATGGCTATGGTGTTAAATTCAGCCGCGAAACAGCCGAGTTTTTCTATTTCTGTTTTTACTTTCTGACCGATATCATGCAGATGCACATGTCCGGGGACAAATTGTGTAAATGAATTTACAACGGCAATGATGGGTTTGCCAAATTGTTGTTCGGTTACGCCGTTGGCTTTCCACAAAGCCCTGGCTCCGGCCATTTTTCTTCCGCCGGTACTGGTCTGACTGCGCAAAATATTCTTCATATTCTGTTTTTTATTATGGTTATCTTTTTTAAACATCAATCAAATTGCCTTAGATAAAAAAGAAAAAACCTCTCTCATTATAGGTGAGAAAGGCTTCTTGTGCATTTATATCTGTAATATTGATCACATAACCGTCCTCACCCTTGATGATTGACCAAAAGTACCACGACGATTAAAGCGACAATATTAAATAGACGAACGGACATGTTTTATTATTAAATATCGGTTGCAAAGATAAACAGATAATTTTATAAATCAACTATTTTTTTGAAAAAAGTGCATTTTAGTGGTAAATTGTAAGTTTTTGGTGTATTTAATTGTTGAAAAATAAGGTTGTTGTATGAGTATTATAATTTTCAGCTTCCACTGAGGGTTTTACCATTATACCTTACTGTCAGCGAGGCATGGCTTCCTACTGTGATATCGAAACTAGCAGAAGTAAGTGTTTCACCATTTCTTCCAGCATAAACGTAAACAGTAACCTCTTGTGGTACAATACCTTCTTCGCCGGTAATTGATTCCCATTCACGTGTAACTGACCGTTTACCTCCGGGATTTACCTTGTTCGATGGCCCGATACTTTCTCCATCAACCCATAAATGTACAGCTTCATTCGAAGTGTTTTTCATGGTGATAGTAAGCGATTTACTCAAATCTTCGCAACCACTCAGACTAAAGAGCACTGCGATCAATACTAAAGAACGAATTAGTGTTTTCATATATTCACATTTTTTTTATTATATACAAATTTACAAACATTTTTTATATCTCAAATGGAAATTGAAAAAATATTTTCAATAAAAATTGCCATATCTGAAGTTTAGCAATTTGACCTATTAATTTTTCTGTAAAATTATGAAAGTGGTGTGTGATTAATAAATTTATTGTACGCATAAAGTGACTACAGGTGGAGGAGTAAATGATGAAATCAGTTGTTAAAAAACAATACAATTTGATACAATTTATCAGCATTAAAATAAAAAGGAGCTTTCATGGATAATATCACCAAAAAAATATTATTTTTGCCTGCTGTATTCTTTAGAAATAATGACTGACAAAACATACAAATATCTTCAGAAAATCGATTCGCCTGATGATCTGAAAACCTTCACGAAGGAAGAACTACCCGAGGTTTGTGACGAGTTGAGACAATTTATTATCGACGAGGTTTCAAAAAATCCGGGTCATCTCGGCTCTAATTTAGGTAGTGTCGAACTGACGGTTGCCCTGCATTACGTGTTTAATACCCCTTACGATCGCATTGTGTGGGATGTAGGACATCAGGCTTATGGTCATAAAATCATTACCGGTCGCCGGGATAATTTTCATACAAATCGTAAGTTTGGTGGAATATGTGGTTTCCCTAGTATTTTCGAAAGTGAATATGATGCTTTTGGTGTTGGTCATGCCTCTACTTCAATTTCTGCTGCGTTGGGCATGTCGGTGGCATCTTTGTTGAAAAATGAAAACAACCGACGGGTGGTTGCCGTAATTGGCGATGGATCGATGACCGGAGGATTGGCATTCGAAGGACTGAATAATACTTCCATGGATAAAAATGACTTGCTGATCGTGTTGAATGACAATCAAATGGCCATCGATCCTGTGCATGGAGGAATTACGCAGTATTTAGTCGATATGACCACCTCTGCTGCATACAACAAATTACGTTTTTTCATATATCGCTGTTTCAGAAAACTTGGTTTGATTAGTGAAGATGGGAAAAAACGTCTTTTAACATTAGGTAATAGTTTGAAAGCTACATTGACCCGTCAGCGAGGAAATATTTTTGAAGGGTTAAATATCCGTTATTTTGGTCCGGTTGATGGACATGATGTGAAAAACCTGGTTAAAATACTAAATGAAATCAAAAATTTTAAAGGGCCCAAGGTACTTCATTGTATAACAAAAAAAGGAAAAGGTTACGAACCTGCTGAAAACGATGCAGTACATTGGCATGCTCCGGGATGTTTTGATGCTTCAACAGGTGAAAAGATAGCGGGTAGTCAGATTCCAACACCTCCTTTGTTTCAGGTTGTTTTTGGTGAAACTTTATTAGAATTAGCACAACAAAATGAAAAAATTGTGGCTATTACACCAGCCATGCCATCAGGTTGTTCGATGAATATTATGCAGCGCGTAATACCTGAAAGGGTCTATGATGTCGGAATTGCGGAAGGTCATTCTGTTACTTTTTCAGCAGGACTGGCAAAAGAAGGGATGATACCATTTTGCAATGTATATTCTTCTTTCATGCAAAGGGCTTACGATAATGTGATTCATGATGTGGCTTTGCAAAAACTACCGGTAATCTTATGTCTTGATCGCGCCGGTATCGTGGGAGCAGATGGAGCAACCCACCATGGCGCTTTTGATTTAGCTTATATGCGGTGTATTCCGAATTTAGTTATTGCTGCTCCACGAAATGAACATGAACTTAGAAATATGATGTACACGGCTCAGTTGAAAAATGATTGTCCGTATGTTATTCGTTATCCAAGAGGAAAAGGATCGTTGATTGATTGGCGAAATAAAATGACTGAAGTAGAAATAGGAAAAGGTATTTATTTGAAACAAGGAAAAGAGGTGGCGGTACTTACCATTGGAACGATGGCAATTCCGGCTGCAATTGCTATTCAAAATGTCGAAAAAGAAAGCAATTTATCAATTGCACACTATGATATGCGTTTTCTTAAACCGCTTGATGAAGAAATATTGCATGAAATCGGCAAGAAATTTAAACAGATAATAACCATTGAAGATGGTGTCATCAATGGTGGTTTTGGCTCAGCCGTACTTGAATTTATGGCGGATCATCAATATACGGTTCAGGTAAAAAGAATGGGTATTCCGGATGTTTTTGTTGAACACGGTTCTCCGGAGGAACTGTATAAAATGCTTGATTTGGATGCTGAGGGTATAGGCAAAACAATGATAAATACTTTTGATATGTAGAAAGTAAAGATAAAATCAAAAAACTCAATAAACCAAAAAGATGAGAATTATTATTGCCGGAGCCGGTGAAGTCGGTACTCACCTGGCAAAACTGCTCGCAAAAGAGCATATCAACATCACGCTGATGGATGAAGATCCTTCTAAACTTAAAGACCTTGATGCCAACTACGACATGATGACCAGGGAAGGAAGTCCAACTTCCATTCAGGATTTGGAAGATATTGGCGTGAAAGATGTTGATCTTTTCATAGCTGTAACTCCGTATGAAAGTGTGAATATCAATGCTTGTATGTTTGCCAATAACTTAGGAGCAAAGAAGACTTTAGCACGTATTGATAATTACGAATATTTGATACCCAAAAACAAAGAGTTTTTTGAAAAATTGGGTGTAAATCATTTAATATATCCGGAAAGATTGGCATCAAAAGAAATTGTGGCCGCACTGGAAACTACCTGGTTGCGTCAAAACCTGAGTTTTTGCAATGGTGAACTAATTTTGTTGGGTATCAAGGTACGTGATAATGCTGTGATCATCAACAAAAAATTTATGAGCGGTTACTTTGACCACCGTAAGTACCGGATTGTTGCCATCAAACGTAACAACATTACTATTATTCCTGGTGGAGCAGACGAGATTGAAGCAAATGACATTGTGTACTTCATTACCCGTCCTGAGAATGTGCCGTTTGTAAAAGAACAGGCCGGTAAGGTTGATTTTAAGATTAACAGTGCCATGATTATGGGTGGAAGTCGCATCGCCCAGAAGACTGCACAGGCCTTGCCTTCTCACATCAGTGTGAAATTGCTGGAAAAAGACAGAGAAAAGAGTTTTTTACTTGCAGAAAAATGTCAGCGTGCTCTGATTATCAATGGAGATGCACGAGATTTAGACCTGTTAAAGGAAGAAGGTATTCAGGATATTGATGCATTTATTGCTGTAACGTCAAATTCTGAAGCAAACATCCTGGCATGCTTGGCAGCCAAACGTCTCGGGGTGAAGAAAACGGTTGCTGAGGTGGAGAATATTGATTACATCATGTTGGCTGAAAGTATGGATATTGGTACCGTAATCAATAAAAAGATGATCGCTGCCGGTTATATTTATCAACTTACTTTAGATGCTGATGTGCTGGATGTGAGAACGTTGACATCAGCAGATGCAGAAGTAGTGGAATTTGTAGCCAAAAAAGGATCGAAAATTACCAAATCAAAGATAAAAGATCTCAAACTACCAGCAAATGTAAATATTGGTGGATATGTAAGAAATGGGGAAGGATATATTGTTGCCGGAGATTCAATCATTGAGCCGGGTGACCATGTGATTTGTTTTTGTGTGTCATCAGCCATTCGCAAAATAGAGAATTATTTTAATTGATGTTTCGCGATTTCAATCATAAACTGATTTTTAGAATCATAGGAGGTCTATTGTTGTTCGAGGGAGCTTTTCTCTTAACAGCAGTTCTTATAGCCGGAATTTACAAGGAAGAGGTAATATCTCATTTTTTGCTTACATCTTGTATAGCAATATTACTCGGGTTGTTGTTTTATGTCATCGGAAGACATGCTTCCCCGGTAATTGGGAAAAGAGAAGGTTCCATTATTGTAACTCTAATCTGGCTGTTTTTTTCAGTGATTGGATTATTACCATATTGGCTAAGTGGTTGCATTCCATCTTTTACTGATGCGTTTTTTGAAACAATGTCTGGTTTTACAACCACCGGAGCTTCAATTATAAATGATATAGAAACATTACCACGGAGTATTCTTTATTGGAGAAGTCTAACCCATTGGATCGGCGGTCTTGGGATTATTGTCATTTCAATTGCATTGTTACCAATTTTTGGTTTTTCAGCAGTACAGCTTTTTTCTGCTGAAGCTACCGGACCAACCAAAGATAAAATTCATCCCAAAATGAGTGAAACGGCCAAACGTTTACTTTCAATTTACATAATCCTGACGATTGCAGAAACCATATTGCTTGTTATTGCCGGTATGGATTGGTTTGATGCTGTTAATCATTCATTTGCAACAATGGCAACTGGAGGTTTCTCAACCAAACAGGCAAGTGTAGGTTACTGGTCATCACCTGCAATTCATTATATTATCATTTTTTTTATGTTTATTGCGGGAGTAAATTTTTCTTTGTTTTACTTCTTGATTAAAGGAAAATTGAATAAGGTTCAGGAAAACCAAGAGCTTAGATTTTATTTCTTTATAACAATCGTATTTACATTTTTATTAATAATATCTAATACGAATGCATTACCATTTCAATCATTTGCATCAATTGAAAAGGTTTTCAGAGACAGTTTGTTTACGGTTGTATCACTTATAACCACTACAGGTTTTGTTACAATAGATTACACATTATTTCATCCAGTAGCATGGATGCTTGTTTTGATTATTATGCTCATTGGTGCATCAGCCGGATCCACAGCAGGTGGAATGAAAATAGTAAGGGTGCTTCTGGTTGTTAAATATGCCTATTATGAGTTTAAAAGAATTATTCATCCCAATGCTGTTTTTCCTGTAAAATATAATGGTTTGATTGTTAGAGATGAAATTATTACCCGCGTGCTTGCTTTCATTTTGTTGTATATAATGCTGATTATCATTGGTTCTATTATTCTTGCTTTCTCAGGTATGGGTTTTTTGGAATCTTTAAGCGGGATGATAACCTGTATCAGCGATGTTGGTCCGGGACTTGGAAGTATAGGACCTGCAATGAATTTCGCGTCTATACCCGATTTTTCTAAATGGTTTCTTTCTTTCGTGATGCTTATCGGAAGATTGGAAGTATTTACCGTATTAATTATTTTCACGCCGATTTTCTGGAAAAAATAAACTTTAACTAAATTAACACACATGTCAATTAATAAAGACTTTAATTATAGGTTGATTTTCAGGTTTTTTGGAGTTTTGTTGTTGGTTGAAACATTTGCCTTGTTATCAGCCGCTTTGGTTGCTCTGCTTTATAAGGAATATGATGGATATTACTTTCTTATCACTGCCGGAATTTCCTTTCTTATGGGTATTGCGGGTGTTTTGGCAGGGAGAGGTGCTATTCCCATGCTTGATAGGAGAGAAGGTTCATTAATTGTAACGTTTATATGGATTGTTTTTTCTCTGTTCGGATTATTACCCTTCTGGATATCTGGTAGTATTCCTTCTTTTACTGATGCTTTTTTTGAAACAATCTCAGGATTTACCACCACCGGAGCTTCTATTCTGAATAATATCGAAGAATTGTCACATAGTATGTTATTCTGGAGGAGTCTTACTCACTGGATAGGTGGTTTGGGAATCATTGTGATTTCTCTGGCTTTATTACCTGTGTTTGGGGTAAGTGGTGCACAATTATTTGCTGCTGAATCTGCCGGCCCGACCAAAGATAAAATACACCCTAAAATCAATGAGACTGCAAAACGTTTATTTTTAATTTACATCATTTTGACAATTTCAGAATCAATTCTACTCAGGTTAGGTGGTATGAGTTGGTTCGATGCTATATGTCATTCTTTTGGTACAGTTGCAACCGGGGGGTTTTCAACTAAGCAGGCTAGTGTAGGCTATTGGGAATCTCCTTATATTCAGTATATAATTGCCATTTTTATGCTTTTAGCCGGGGTGAATTTTAGCTTGTATTATTTCGGGTTTAAAAATAAATTCAGAAAAGTTTTTCAGGATGAAGAGCTAAAATATTATTTGATTACCTTATTTTCATTTACCCTTATTGTGATGGTTTCTCTATGTGATTTCTCAACTCCCATCTCTTTTGAGCATCTTGAGAAAGCATGGAGAGATGCGTTTTTTAACGTGACTGCCGTAATGACAACTACAGGATTTGCCACGGCTGATTACATGTATTGGAAAACATTTACTTGGGTTCTTTTACTAATTGCCATGATTATCGGTGCATCAGCCGGTTCAACAAGTGGCGCAATAAAAATGATCAGGATTGTAATTGTGGTCAAATATTGTTATTATGAGCTTAAGAAATTGCTTCATCCCAGTGCAGTTGTTCCTGTTAGATATAATGGTCGTCTTGTGAATGAGGATGTCATAACAAAGATACTGGCATTTGTCATGTTGTATTTAATTACGATTGCTTTTGGAATTTTCATACTAGCACTTTCCGGTATGCCTTTTCAGGAATCGATTGGAGGGTTGATTACTTGTCTGGGGGGAGTAGGTCCCGGATTGGGAACAGTTGGACCGGCCGGTAATTTTTCTGCTATTCCTGATTTTAGTAAATGGTTTCTTTCTTTTATGATGCTGTTAGGCCGCCTTGAGCTGTTTACAGTACTGGTGCTTTTCACCCCGGCTTTCTGGCGAAAATAATACTAATCAATTTCCAAATTCAGATTTTTTTTAAGAATGTTTAAAGCCGGATTTTGCTCCACCATCTTTCTGTAGATATCTTCAGGATTGTTTCTCTTGTCTTTTTCTGCTATTTCAACAACCTTAGTAACGAATTGAATGTTAGAGTTCTTTAGTTCTTTTCTCAGGTGGATGCAAATATTACCCAATTCCTTTTTGAAATCAGCCTCCTGAAAAATGTTGGTAAAGGTGAGTTCGTAAGTATGCTCTTCAATTTTTACTGGCTTGTTGTTGTTGATGTAACTCACTACGCTCACAATTTTCGGAATTAGTTGAATATAGCCTTTCCAGGCTCTTTCAAATGCTGTGTTGGAATAAGGTTCTTGCAGATCTGTTAGTCCTTCTGATGTTTGCTTCGATTCTTTTGCTGCGTTTTGTTGTTTGTTCAGCATAGGAGAAATTGAAATGGAAACAGGGCGAGTATTCCTGTTAATATCTGGTTTTACGGTTGACGAAACCTGGTGTTGAGCTGCAGGTTTTGGTTCCGGTTTTTTTTGTACAACCGGAATCGGGGAGGCAGGACTCGTTTTTGTCTCAGTCGGCACCTGAGTTGCTTCAACAGCAATTGATTTAAGTGGTGATTGTTCTTCCTCAGTTATGGATTTTTTTTTTTCATCTGTCAACTGACAGATCCGAATCAGGGTAAGTTCTACCAATAATCGCTTGTTGTTACTGATTCGGTAACTGAGGTCACAGTCGTTATTTAGCTTCAGTGCCTGGAAAAGGAAATCAACCGGACAAAGTTGTGCCTGTTGTTGGTAATGTTTGCCTATGTCGGCACCCACTTCCATCAGGATAATGGTTTGAGGATCCTTGCATACCAACAAATCACGCAGGTGTGTGCTAAGTCCAGAGACAAAGTGATGTGCATCAAAGCCTTTATTCAACACCTCGTTGAAAATGAGCAACGCATTAGTCACATCTCCTTTCAAAAATGCTTCAACCAGGCGAAAGTAATAATCATAATCCAGCACATTCAGATTACTGATAACATCCTGATAAGTGATTTGATTGCCGCAAAAGCTGACCAATTGATCAAAAATAGAAAGCGCATCCCGCATTCCGCCATCACTTTTCTGTGCGACAATATTCAGTGCGTTTTCGTCGATATTCACACCCTCTTTTTCGGCTACATATTTCAGATGTGCTACCGTATCAGCAACGGTGATTCTGTTAAAATCATAAATCTGACAACGGGAAAGGATGGTTGGGATTATTTTATGCTTTTCAGTTGTTGCAAGAATAAAAATGGCATGAGCAGGCGGTTCTTCCAGGGTTTTTAAAAAGGCATTGAAAGCACCCGGAGAAAGCATGTGCACCTCATCTATGATATACACACTATATTTACCTATTTGAGGCGGAATTCGTACCTGATCAATGAGTGAACGGATATCATCCACACCATTATTGGATGCTGCATCTAACTCATGAATATTATACGAACGCTGTTCGTTGAAAGAAACGCAGGATTCACATTGATTACAGGCTTCACCTTCAGTAGAAAGATGTTCACAATTGATGGTTTTTGCAAAAATACGTGCACAGGTTGTTTTACCAACACCACGCGGACCACAAAACAAATAGGCATGTGCCAAATGGTTGCTCTGGATAGCATTTTTCAGTGTGGTTGTTAATGCAGTTTGACCAACT
Organism: Bacteroidota bacterium; assembly: GCA_022708505.1. GTDB lineage: Bacteria > Bacteroidota > Bacteroidia > Bacteroidales > Paludibacteraceae > Paludibacter. The sequence goes on along the minus strand of JAKIYP010000017.1, from coordinate 13,506 downwards.
ACCGAGTTAAAGGTAGCCGGACGATATTTTCGGGCCGATACAATGAAATTCTCCATGAATAATTCGCTGCTTCTTTGCTTTGCAAATATAATGATTTTAATTTAGCTTTTTCGGACTAAATTTTAATTGTTGAAAAGTTTTTAAACAACGATTTTTTTTTACCTTTGTGTGGTTTTGAAAATCAAATGTTAAATGCAATTAAAAAATAGGACTTTTATTAAAAATATTCGTCATTACTTATTGAACAAATATACTTTTGTTCTCCTGATATTTTTTGTGTACCTGACATTCTTTGATGACCATAATCTGATAAAGCGATATAAGACTTCACAGAAAATTAAGAAACTGGAATCGGAGTATCAGTTTTATCAGGATGAAATAAAAAAAAATAAGGAAAATATACATAAACTCAGGGACGATTCAGTATTTCTGGAAAAATATGCCAGGGAAAAATATTACATGAAGAAAGACAATGAGGATGTGTTTATCCTGAAATAAGAGGCTATTGCTCTTTTCCTGCTATGCATGCAGGTTTCTGTTCGACCTTATAATTATTAAAAACACGGCATGGCTCAACCTGCAACAGACAATCGTAAAAACAAGTATATTCAATACCTTTATGTTTCCGGTATTCTACTGGTTATCACCGGCTCTTTTGGTCACTTTTTCGATCAGCCCTTATTTAAATATATATTCGGTGCCGGGACTTTGTTGCTGATAGTCAAACAGCTTATCGAAATGTTTAATACCATCAGCCCTGATTTCAGACAAAAAAGACTCATGAGAATGAATATGATGCTGACGCTCATGCTGGCGCTGGCAACTTATTCCATGTTTGATGGGTCCACACTTTGGATTGCTGTGGTGTTGATTTATGCCCTGGTTACTTTGTTCATGAGTTTCAGAAATTAAAAAATATAAACTACAGTTTTAAAGTAAAATGAGTAAAAGTATTGCATACAGTCGCTCTCAACTTACCTGGCTGGTAATATTGCGGGTGCTGATCGGCTGGTATTTTTTGTATGAGGGATTGACCAAAATTATGGCTACAAACTGGTCGTCATATGCTTATCTTCGCGATTCCAAAGGTGTTTTTGCCCCGTTTTTCACGATGTTGACCGACCATCCTTTTGTTATGGATGTTGTGAATGCCATCAACATGTATGGACTTACAGCCATCGGTTTATGTCTTATTTTAGGTTGTTTTGTTAGGTACGCGAACATAGGAGCAATTGGATTACTTACATTATATTATTTATCGCATCCTCCTCTTATCGATGTGCATTACCTGATACGACCGGAGGGATCTTATATGTGGGTGGATAAAAACCTGATTATGCTATGCGCCATAGTGGTGTTGATGCTGTTTCCAACCTCCAAAGAAATTGGAATTGACAGGTTCATATACAGAAAAAAATTATCCGGTAATTAAAGAATTGAAGTAAAACATAATCAGCATATCATTCGTTATGTCGGGAAAAGAAGAATTGAATCAGCCAGATAAAGAACAAACCAAACCGGAGTTACCATCGTCAAATGGCAGACGTGAAGCGTTGAAAACGCTTGCGACCATTCCCGTGTTGGGTGCAATGGCTTATGGTGTATATCAGAAAAAGAAAACAGAACACAATAACAAGCTTGCCGGAAGCATCTTTAATTTTGAAGCTTCTCCTACTGTTATGGATCGTCAGCCCGACGGAAAAACCATCCGGTTGGGTATCATCGGTTTTGGCATCAGGGGATCACAGCTGATGCAGGCGCTCGGTTTTGCTACACCTGCTTATATTGATAACCTGAAAGAACAGGCAAAAAAAGATACTCAGAATACCCGTTATAAAGATTTTCTGGAACAGGAAAATCTGAATGTTGAAATCAACGGGGTGTGCGATATATTTGATGTGTACGCCAAAGAAGCTGCCATGGCAGGTGCCAATGTCAACAAAGAGGGTACAAATGGCAAATTTGACAAATTGCCTGTCATATACAAGCATTACAAAGACTTACTGGCAGCAAAGGATATTGATGCGGTAATCATTGCCACACCCGATCACTGGCACGGAACCATGGTTATTGATGCCGTGAATGCCGGTAAGCATGTGTATGCGGAAAAACCATTGACATGGACAGTTCCGGAAACTTATCTGGTAGCCGATGCTGTCAGAAAAAGCGGTAAGGTTTTTCAGTTGGGACATCAGGGCAGACAGATTGAGATAAATCACCGTGCTAAGGAAATCATCCAAAAGGGGTTGATAGGTAAAGTTACCCTGGTGGAAGTAAGTACCAATCGCAACGACCCCAATGGCGCCTGGGTTTATCCGATTCATCCGGAAGCAACCCCATCAAACATTGACTGGAAACAGTTTGAAGGTAATCCTGAACGCATTAAAGAATACATGGATTACATGACTTCAGTAGGCGCAGCTAAATATGTTGGTCCGGATGCACGCGATAAATTCAGCCTGGAGCGTTTCTTCCGCTGGCGTTGCTGGTGGGATTACAGTACCGGTTTGAGTGGTGACTTGCTTACCCATGAATATGATGTGATGAACCACATGCTTGATTTAGGCATTCCGGCTTCAGCCACTTCATCGGGAGGAGTGTATTATTTCAAGGATGGTCGCACCGTGCCGGATGTATTACAAACAACATTTGAGTTCCCTGACCGGGATATGAGCTTGTTATATACAGCTACACTGGCAAGTCAGTATAACCGTCCCCGTAAAATCATGGGAACGGATGCAACTATAGAATTGGGAAGTACGCTGAATGTAACCATCGACAGGGCTTCACAACGTTATAAAGATAAAATTGAGAAGGGTGTTATTAAACCGGGTGAGCCTTTTTACCGTTATGCTTCCGGAAAAAGCATTGATGCGCTTTCATCTGCCACTGAAATGTATTTTGCAGAAAGGGGATTGTTGTTCTCCTATGTGGAAGGTAAAAGATATAATACAACTTTCCTGCATATCAGAGAATGGCTGGAATGCATTCGTCAAGATAAAAAACCATCCTGTGGTATCGATCAGGCTTTCGAAGAGGCCATGGCAGCCCACATGGGTACCCGTGCGTATCTTGAGGGCAGAACCATGTATTGGGATGCAGAAAAGCAGGTGATAACGAGGGGATAATAACCACTAACCACTAACCACTAAAAATTCAGAAGTAAATTTTATTAACCTTTAAATAAAGTCATATGTCATCAAAAATGTCAAGAAGAAAATTCCTGAAAGCCGGCGCAGTTTCTGCCATCGGTTTGACGGTAGTACCCTCTTCAGTACTGGGTAAAAACTTCGGTCATGTTGCTCCAAGCGACAAGCTGAATATTGCCGGAGTAGGTGTGGGAGGTCGTGGTTTCCAGGTGTTGAAAAACATACAGAGTCAGAATATCGTGGGTTTATGCGATGTTGACTGGAAATACAGCGACCGGGTGTTCAAGTATTTCCCCAATGCAAAAAAGTACTACGATTACCGTAAAATGTATGAGGAGTTAGGCAAAAGTATTGATGCTGTGGTGGTTGCAACTGCCGACCATACACATGCTATTGTAGCTGCCGACGCCATGACCATGGGTAAACATGTATATGTTGAAAAACCATTGACACATACTGTTTACGAATCACGTTTACTGACAAAGCTGGCAGCTAAACACAAACTGGCAACCCAAATGGGTAATCAGGGTGCTTCAGGTGAAGGTGTTCGCCAGGTCTGCGAATGGATATGGAACGGCGAAATAGGTGAAATCACCAAAGTGGAAGCTTTTACCGACCGTCCAATCTGGCCTCAGGGGCTGGAACGTCCGGAACAGGTTGATAAAATTCCAAATACAATGAACTGGGACTTGTTTATCGGTCCGGCTCCCATGCGTCCTTTTAATCATATTTATACCCCATGGAACTTCCGTGGCTGGTGGGATTTCGGAACAGGTGCATTGGGCGATATGGCCTGTCACATTCTGCATCCGGTTTTCAAAGGATTAAATCTGGGTTATCCGACCAAGGTACAGGGAAGTTCGACTTCGTTACTGACTGAGTGTGCTCCGAATGCGCAAATGGTAAAATACACCTTCCCGGCACGTGATAACCTGCCTAAAGTAGGTATGCCTGAAGTAGAAGTTTACTGGTATGATGGTGGTTTACAACCTGTTCGTCCAGCGGGTGTTCCTGCCGGAAAAAGTTTAAATGACAGCGGTGGTGGTGTTATCTTCCATGGTACTAAAGATACGCTGATTTGCGGTTGTTACGGTAAAAATCCGTGGTTGGTTTCTGGTCGTAACCCGGAAGCTCCGAAGAAAATGCGGGTTGTGACTGAATCACACGAAATGGATTGGGTACGTGCTTGTAAAGAAAGTGCTGATAATCGCGTAGAAACAGCTTCTCCGTTCAGCGAAGCAGGTCCGTTTAACGAAATGGTGGTTATGGGTGTACTTGGCGTTCGCTTGCAAGGTCTGAATCAGGAATTGCATTGGGATGGTCAGAATATGCGTTTTACCAACATTCCTGAGAATGCAACAATCCGTACCATGATTAAAGATGGTTTCAGCATTAAAGATGGTCACCCGACTTTCAATAAAACAATGACAGATCCGGTGAATGCGATTGCTTTTGCAGAAGAGCTAATCAAACATAATTATCGTGAAGGCTGGAAACTACCTGATATGCCCTGATAAAATAATAAATTAATTAATTGTCAAACTAAAATAAATTAAAAATGAAAAAGTCAGTTTATTTTTTAACAGTAATACTTACAAGTATGAGTTTAATGGCTTGTGGTGGTAATGCATCAAAAAAACATGCAGATTGTGATCATAATGATTCAAAAGCTGATGACGAATGGATTGTCATGTTCGACGGAACCGGTTTTGATGGCTGGAGAGGTTATGGTCGTACAGATGTTCCTGCGGCTTGGACTATTGAAGATGGTGCCCTGAAAATCAATGGCTCTGGTCAGGGTGAGTCGGGAGCTAAAGATGGTGGTGACATCATTTTTGATAAAAAATTCAAAAACTTCGAGCTAACTTTTGAATGGAAAGTCTCCAAAGGTGGTAATAGTGGTGTATTCTATCTTGCTCAGGAAATTGAAGGTGAAAAAATATGGAAATCATCACCTGAATACCAGATTTTGGACAATGTGAATCATTTGGATGCCAGATTAGGAAAAGACGGTAACCGTCAGTCGGCTTCCTTGTATGACCTGATTCCGGCTAAACCACAGAATTCAAAACCTTTTGGCGAATGGAATACCGGTAGTGTAATTGTTTACAAAGGTACCGTTATTCACATGCAAAACGGAGAACCGGTTGTTGAGTATCATTTGTGGACAGACGACTGGAAGAAAATGGTGGAAAACAGCAAATTCAAAGGCTGGGATAACTTTATCAATGCCGGTGGAGAAAATCAGGAAGGTTATATCGGATTCCAGGATCATGGTGATGATGTTTGGTTCCGTAATATCAAGGTGAAGATTTTAGAATAAGTTATCACACACGCGTAAATAATTTATCAAACCTGTCAGGTTTTAAAACCTGACAGGTTTACTGTTTATACATCAATAAATCTAACAAAATGCAAAAAAGAAATATATTCCTGGCTTTTACTTTGTTTTTAAGTGTACTGGTTATGGCCGGAGGCAAAACAAAGAACAAGGAAATCTACTTGCAGCTCTATTCTGTAAGAGATGATATCAAGAAGGATTTCAAAGGTACTGTTGCCAGTGTGGCTAAGATGGGTTACACCGGCATAGAAGCAGCCGGATACGGAGATGGTCAGTTTTACGGTTTGAGTCCGGAAGATTTTAAAAAGGAAATCGAATCAACAGGCATGAAAGTTTTGTCATCGCACCTGAATAAAAGGTTAAATGATGATATTGCTGCTACCGATTGGAATGAAATATGGCAATGGTGGAATGTCGCTATTGATGCTCATAAAAGAGCTGGTATGAAATACGTGATTGTGCCTTCTATGCCACGTTTAAAAACTTTAACTGATTTGAAAGCATATTGTGATTATTATAATAAAATTGGCGAGAAGTGCAACCAGGCCGGTATGCGTTTTGGTTATCACAACCATGACTTCGAATTTGTGAAGGTGGAAAACGAGCTGATGTATGATTTCATGCTGAAAAATACCGATCCGGAGAAAGTCTTTTTTCAGATGGATGTGTATTGGGTGGTAAAAGGTGGTTACAGCCCGGTGGATTATTTCCACAACTATCCCGGTCGTTTCGAAGTGTTACATATCAAAGACAACAAGGAACTCGGACAAAGCGGCATGGTTGGTTTTGATGCTATCTTCAGTAACACAGAAAAAGCAGGAGTAAGAAACCTCGTGGTAGAAGTTGAAAAATACAATTTTAAACCACTGGAAAGTGTGAAGATGAGTCTGGAGTATTTGCAGAAACATCCGTTGGTAAAAAAGAGTTATTCGAAATAAGCTTATTTTCAGTATATTATTTGTAAAAAAAGTCCGCTATATATTAACGTATAGCGGACTTTTTTTTAGAAATAAGAAATTTTATTTTTTCTTGCTGTATCTGCTATTCAAAGCTTCTGTTACTTCTTTGGTAATATCATATTTATCATTTGAAAGTAAGATATTATCACTGGAAGTATTGCTGAGTATGAGTTCGTATTTTTTATCCTTGTTGTATTCTTTCAGGAAAGCATTGATAGAATCACGTAATTCTTCACTTACCTTTTGCTGAACATCCATCAGTTCCTGAGATAATTTTGCATTGAGTTGTTGCAAGTCCTGCTCTTTTCTCATCAGGCGGTTTTGTTCTTGCTCAGCTCTTTCACGGCTCAAAAAGGCATTGTTCTCAAGTTTGCGCTGAAACTCAGCCATTTCTGTCTGAAGTTGGCGTGCTTTTACATTCAAATCCAAGCGTGAATCTTCTTGCTTTTTCATTAATGATTCATTGGATTCTTTTGCAAACTGATAATTAAGTAACAATGAATCAATGTTTACATAAGCAATTGGCAAACGAACGGATGCTGTTGAATCACTGCCGGTAAACTCTCCACTGAATGAATTATTGCCTTTGTTTCCGAGTACCAAAACGAAAAGAATAATTACAGCAATCACCAACACTGCATTTAAAATGAGTAAAATGTTTTTCATAAAGAAATTTTATTATTATAAATTTTGAATCATATCTTCTACCATCTTGTTGGCAGCTTGTTTTTTAGAGAGCTGTGCATCACGGTCCTGTGAAGTTGCACAGCCAATACCTTTGTCTTTCAGTGCTTTATTTCCACCAATGTGAATATTGGGAAATACGCCTCCTTTTATGAAAAACACGCGTATACCAAATAACAGGATTCCGATGAAAAGTAAAATTGCTGATATAATAAAAGCTTCAACCATTTGTTTTAATTTAGCTCACAAAGATAATTTTTATTCATTCACTATAAATAAAACCGCATTTCAATTTTATATCTTTGAATGATTTGTTACATCTTTTAACAGTTATACTGACCAATCCGTGGTAGGGGGACAACTGCAAACCAAATTACGGTCTCCGTAGGCATTGTCCACCCGGGCTACATTCACCCAGAATTTGTTGGATGCCACCCATGGTGTCGGAAAAGCAGCTTTGGAACGAGGATAGGCATGATTCCATTCGTCAGCAGCTATAACGTACTCCGGATGAGGTGCATTAATTAAAATATTATCTGATTTATCAACTTCACCACGTTCAATTTCTTGAATTTCATTGTATATCTGAAGCATGGCCTCGCTGAAGCGGTCTAATTCGGCTAAAGACTCACTCTCTGTTGGTTCTACCATCAGGGTGCCATGTACAGGGAACGAAAGGGTAGGAGCGTGAAATCCGTAGTCAATCAACCTTTTGGCGATATCAGTTTCGGTAACACCAGCCGTGTTTTTAAAATTGCGGCAGTCTAATATCAGTTCATGTCCTACACGACCCTGATCACCTCTGTATAACACGCCATAACTTTTATCTAATCTGGATGCTAAATAATTGGCATTCAGAATAGCTATTTTGGTTGATTGTTTTAATCCTGCTTCTCCCAACATGCGGATATATCCGTAGGTAATCGGCAAAACGCCGGCACTGCCATAAGGTGCTGCTGCAACCGTGTTTTTACCAAATTGCTTATCCGGTAAAAATGCTTCAAGATGGGCTGCCACACAAATGGGACCTACTCCGGGTCCGCCACCTCCATGCGGGATAGCAAAAGTCTTGTGTAAGTTCAGGTGGCATACATCCGCACCGATGGTTCCCGGGTTGGTAAGTCCGACTTGCGCATTCATATTGGCGCCGTCCATATAAACCTGACCGCCGTTTTCGTGTATGATGCGGCACATTTCTTTGATACTGACTTCGAAAATTCCATGTGTAGAAGGATAGGTAATCATACAGCCCAGCAAAACATCCTTGTTTTGTATGGCTTTTTCTTTCCAGTCGTTCAAATCTACGTTGCCGTTTTCGTCGCATTTCACCACCACGATGTCTAAGCCGGCCTGACTGGCGCTCGCGGGATTGGTGCCATGTGCTGAAGCCGGTATCAACACTGTTTTGCGCTGATCCTCACCTTTAGCAATGAAATACTCGCGGATGGTCATGAGTCCGGCAAACTCACCCGCAGCCCCTGAGTTGGGTTGCAGACTGCAAGCCGAAAGCCCGGTGATAATGGAAAGATAAGACTCCAGTTCGTTGATTAATTCATTGTAACCAACCGTTTGGTCTTTGGGTGCCAGGGGATGAATGCTGTTGAATTCAGGCATGCTGAGCGCCAGCATTTCGGAGGCTGCATTTAGTTTCATCGTACAGGAACCCAATGAAATCATCGAGTGGGTGAGTGAAATATCTTTACGCTCCAGTCTTTTGATGTAGCGCATCATCTCCGTTTCTGTCCTGTACAGGTTGAAAATCTCCTGTGTCAGAAAGTCTGATTTTCGTTCTAAACTTTCATCAAAAGAAATATACTGGTTGATTTGATCCTCTGTTGCGTAAACCGGTACGTTGCCGGCGGCTTCTGCAAAGATTTGTATCAGGGTGTTGAGTGACTCAATGTCAGTTGTTTCGTCGATGCTCAACCCAACTTCACCACTTTCAAAGTAACGGAAGTTCACACCATAATCAAGCGCAACGGCACGGAAATCAGCTGTGCTTACTTCTTCAGGTAGCACTATTTTAAGCGTATCGAAATACTGTTCGTTGATTTGCGAATAACCGTAAACCGGCAGCATTTCATTCAGGTAGTTAGCAATGCTGTGTATGCGCAAGGCAATTTGTTTGATTCCTTCAGCACCATGATACACGGTGTACATACCAGCCATGGAAGCTAATAAAGCCTGCGCAGTACATATATTAGAAGTAGCTTTTTCTCTTTTAATGTGTTGTTCCCGTGTTTGCAAGGCCATGCGAAGGGCCGTTTTGCCATTTGCGTCCTTGCTGATGCCGATGATTCTGCCCGGCATATCTCTTTTGTACTCTTCCTTACAGGCAAAATAGGCAGCCGATGGTCCGCCGAAATTCATCGGGATTCCCCAGCGTTGTGTAGACCCAAAAACGATGTCGGCACCCCATTCGCCGGGAGGTGTTAACAGGGCTAAGCTCAGGATGTCGGCAGCTACAGCAACCTTCATATTGAATACCTTTGCCGAATCAATGAATTCCCTGTAATCGCATATATTTCCATCTGCATTCGGGAATTGCACAATCGCTCCGAAAAATCCATCAGTTAGTTTGATGTCATCATAATAACCTGTAACCAGCTCAATTCCCTGTGCTTTTGTGCGGGTTTTCAGTACAGCTAATGTTTGAGGAAAAACCTGCAAATCGACAAATAGTTTGTTTACGTTGTTCTTTACCTGATCACGATTCCGGAGATTATACATCATCGTGGCTGCTTCTGCTGCAGCTGTTGCTTCATCAAGCAAAGAGGCATTTGCCAGTGGCATGCCGGTAAATTCGCAAATAGCTGTTTGAAAGTTCAATAGCGCCTCTAATCTTCCTTGTGAAATTTCTGCCTGATAAGGAGTGTAGGACGTATACCAGGAGGGGTTTTCGAAGATATTACGCTGAATAACCGCGGGCATCACGGTATCATACCAACCTTGTCCGATGAAAGACATGAAAAGTTCGTTTTTGGCGCCTAATTCCCGGATGTGTTTGAGATATTGTTTTTCTGTCATGGGTTCCGGCAAATCGAGTGATTCTTTTAAAAGAATATCTTCCGGAATTGTCTGTGAAATTAATTCGTCTAAGGTTTTTACACCTGTTGCCTGAAGCATGATTGTCAGGTCTTTTTGTGAGATACCGGTGTGCCGGTCTTGAAACAGTTCGTTCATCACCTGAAAGATTTTTTTTGGATGCGCAAAGTTAGCTTAAACTTTTTAAATTGAGAGGTTAGAAATTAAAAAGATATCAACAAAGCGGAGAACGGAGAACGAAAAACGGAGAACGAAAAACGGAAAACGCAGCGACACAATGTTTGCGTCGTCTATATCCTATATCGGATATTCAGAAACATTGAATTCATTTTCCGGAAATTCTTTTAACTTTGTAGAAATTTTTTTGAATATGACTTTTGCAGAACTGAATATTACCACTCCTTTACTGAATGCCCTCAATGAACTGGGCATGACAAGCCCTACCACGATCCAGGAAAAAGCTTATCCTGTGATACTTTCCGGTCGCGATATGGTCGGCATTGCACAAACCGGCACGGGTAAAACCATTGCTTTTTTGTTGCCCTGCCTGCGTCAGTGGAAATTTACCAAAGATAAAAACCCTTCGATTGTGGTGGTGGTACCTACGCGTGAACTGGTGTTGCAGGTGACCGAAGAGGTCAGCAAACTGGCAAAATACATGCAGATTCGTGTTGCCGGCGTGTATGGAGGGGTGAATATGGTGCAGCAGACTCCTTTGCTGATGGAAGGGTTGGATGTTATCGTGGGTACTCCCGGTCGCATGCTTGATTTTCTGCTGAATGGTACGCTCAAATTCAGGTCGGTGAAGAAATTTATCATCGATGAAGTAGATGAGATGTTGAACTTAGGTTTCAGACCCCAATTAATCCGGTTGATGGATTTCTTGCCTGCAAAACGTCAAAATTTGATGTTTTCAGCTACTATCACGCCTGAGATTAAAGACTTTATTGCTGATTTCTTTATCGATCCACAAGAAGTTGAAGCTGCACGCACCGGAACGCCTTTGAAGAACATCAAACAGGCAGCCATCAGGGTGCCCAATTTCAATACAAAAATCAACCTGCTGAAATTCTTGCTGGATACGCATCCTGAGTTCTCCAAGGTGTTGCTTTTTGTCTCTACCAAACAAATGGCGGATGATGTTTATGAAAAAATAGCAGATGCTTATCCGGAAAAAATCGGGATTATTCACTCCAATAAATCTCAGAATAATCGATTCGAAAACCTGAGGCAATTTAACGAGGGGAATTACAGGATGCTGATTGCTACGGATATTGTGGCGCGTGGACTCGATTTTGATGATGTAACCCATGTTGTGAACTTCGATGTGCCCGAAGAAGCTGAAAATTATATCCATCGCATCGGTCGTACCGGTCGTATTGATAAAAAAGGAGTTTCGATTACTTTTATGACAAAAGCCGATGCTGAATACAGATCCAATATTGAAGCCCTGATGGGACAAAAAATCTCCCTGATGGCTATGCCGGAAGAAGTGGAACTGTCGGACGAACTGACCATGTACGAAATGCCCGAAGTGAAGATGAAAAACGTGCTGGTAAGCAATCCGGATATACAGCAGGGTGGTGGGGCATTCCATGAAAAAATCGGAAAGAACAAAAAAGTCAATATGAAAATCCGCCGGGCCGAAGCCATGCGGTTGAAATACGGGAAACCCAAGAAAAGAAAATAGTGGTTAATTGTTAGTGGTAAGTGGTTAGTTATTTGGTTTAAAATTAATTTTAAAACGAAATTTAAATGAAAATTCAATTTTTAGGCGCAGCACGAGAAGTTACAGGCAGCAAACACCTGATAACCACAGATGATGGCAAACGCATTCTGTTGGATTGCGGTATGTTTCAGGGTAAAGGTCTCGAAACGGATGCCATGAACCGTAACCTGGGATTCGATCCGGAAAGTATCAACTACCTGATTTTATCACATGCCCACATCGATCATTCGGGTTTGATTCCATACATGTACAAACAAGGCTTCCGGGGTTCGGTGATTTGTACCAGTGCCACCCGCGACTTGTGCTCGGTGATGTTGCCCGACAGTGGTCACATCCAGGAATTAGACGTGAAATGGTTCAATAAAAAACGAGCCCGTCAGGGTTTACCGACAGTTTCGCCCATATATAGCGTTGATGATGCTGAAAAAGCACTTGGTTTGTTTATCAGTGTGGAGTATAACCGTCGTTTTTACATCAACGATAAAATCAATGTGAAGTTTACCCATTCCGGTCACATGTTGGGCAGTGCAGTTGTAAACCTGGAAATTACTGAAAACGGTCAGAAAAAACGGATTGCCTATACAGGTGATATCGGTCGGTTACACAACAAACTGTTAAAACCACCAGCAGCATTTCCACAATGTGATTACCTGATTGCCGAATCAACCTACGGAAACCGTTTGCATGCACCCATGCAGGAAATGGAAGAAAGTCTGCTCCGCATTGTACATGAAACCTGCGTGGATAAAAAAGGAAAACTGATTATCCCGTCTTTTTCAGTAGGAAGGACACAGGAAGTGGTTTTTCAGCTGAATAATTTCTACAATGCCGGCAAATTACCTAAAATTGAGGTCTTTGTGGATAGTCCGTTATCAGTCAATGCTACTGAAATTTTCAGGATGCACACTGAAACCATGAATGAGGATGTAAAAGCAGTGTTGAAATATGATGAAGATCCTTTTGGTTTCAACTCACTTCGATACATCAAAAATGTCGAGGAATCGAAAGCCCTGAATAGCTACGATAAGCCCTGTATCATCATTTCAGCATCGGGCATGGCCGAAGCAGGCCGTATCAAACACCACATTGCCAATAACATAGCCAATCCGGCCAATACCATACTGATTATAGGGTATTGCTCACCGAGTTCTTTAGGCGCCCGGATTCAGCAACCTGGTTTGAAAGAAATCTCCATTTTCGGTGAAGTTCATCCGGTGAATGCGAAGGTGGAACGCATCGAAGCTTTTTCAGGTCATGGCGATTACAGTGAAATGATTGATTTCCTGAATTGCCAGGATCAGGAAGAAATCCGCCAAATATTCTTAGTCCACGGAGAATATGACTCGCAGCAATTTTACCAGGAACAGCTTGAAATAGAAGGATTCAGGGGAATTGAGATTCCCAAAGCGGGAGAGGAGTTTGAGTTGTAAGTCGCAAATGAACCAATTAGGAGTTGCTACTCCTGATTCACATTATTTATCATTGTTGTCCGGTAAAACCGGAATTAATTTTTATTGTTACGTAAACAGGGCATTTGCTGCCCGGTTTTCTTTAATTTTCAAAAGCAAGCCCCCTGTAAAGGGAAAAGGGACTGCTGAG
>JAKIYP010000077.1 GCA_022708505.1 Bacteroidota bacterium | reverse complement strand
AAAATTACATTTAATTGTTTCCGTGTTCGGACACGAAGGTACAAAAAATTTTGAAATTACAAAATATGTTGTATTTTTGTGAAAATAATTTACTGTGTTCGCACACGATATTACAAATTAAAATGGAAAAGGTAAATATTCGGATTAAGGATATCGCGATGTTAGCCGGAGTCTCAGAGGGTACGGTTGATCGTGTATTGCATAACCGGGGGGAGGTATCTCAGAAAACAAGGGAAAAGGTAGAACGGGTGCTGCAGGAAATTGATTACTCTCCAAATCTTCTTGCCCGCTCACTTGCAACTAAGAAAAACTACACTTTTGCCTGTATTATTCCTGAACATAAGTCGAATGAGTACTGGCAGTCAGTAGAAAATGGTTTTGATCAGGCTGCCCGTGATTTTTCACACTATAATGTAAAACTCAAAAGGTACTATTATGATCAGTTTGATGTGCAGAGTTTTACTCAATTATCGCAATCTATATTAAAAGATCAGTTGCCGGACGCTTTAATTATTGCGCCTATTTTTAAGGAAGAAACAATGAAGTTACTTCAGACAAAAGAATTTGAGTCGATACCTTTTTCATTTATAGACTCAATGATTGAAGAAATGAATTTTTTAACCTACTATGGTCAGAATTCATTTCAAAGCGGGTACATTGCTTCAAAACTAATGACTCAATCAATACTTCCGGATTCAAGAGTGTTGATAATCAGAAATAAAAGAAAAGGTGCTGTTTCGAATCAGACCATTGCGCGAAAAAAAGGATTTATTCAATATTTAAATGACCATCAACTGTCAGATGTGGAATTACTTGATCTGGAATTGTCTGAAAATGATGATGAAGTAAACTACATGACGTTAAAGCAAGTCTTTGAAAAACATGATAATATACGTGGTGTCATAACGTTTAATTCCAGGATTTATCGTTTGGCAAAATATTTTGAAAAGCATGAGTTTCATGATGTCACGTTGATAGGCTATGATTTGCTTGAAGAAAATGTCAGATATCTAAAAAATGGAATTGTCACCTATCTTTTGGCTCAACGTCCTGAAAAGCAGGCTTATTTTACTGTCAGGGATATATGTATGAAATTAATAATGAAACAGGAAGTGAAAAATATAAATTATATGCCGGTTGACATTATTATAAAAGAGAATATTGAAGAATACTGGCAATTTACAGAATAAAAAAAAATATAATTGTATGGATAACTTATTTAATGTAAAAGGATTAGTTACTGTTATCACTGGTGGTGGTGGTATTTTGGGTCGTGGTATGTCGGAATACATGTGTTCACAAGGTGCAAAAGTTGTTATTCTTGACAGATGTAAGGAAGCAGCTAAAAATCTGGAGGATGAACTTAGTGCCAAAGGATATGATGTTGCCAGTTATTGTTCAGATGTATTGGTAAAAGAACAGCTGGAAGATGTTGCCAAGCAGATTGTTGACAGATTTGGACGCATAGATGTGCTGGTAAACGCTGCCGGTGGAAACATGGCTGGTGCAACCATTCCACCGGATAAGACGATATTTGATTTGGAAATTGATGCTTTCCGTAAGGTTGTTGATTTAAATTTGTTTGGGACCGTTCTGCCTACTATGGTGTTTGCAAAAGCAATGGTTGAGCAGAAAAAAGGAAGTATTATCAATATTTCCTCAGAATCAGCCATTCGTCCCTTAACCCGTGTGGTTGGTTACAGTGCCTCGAAGGCGGCAGTAACTAATTTTACCAAATACATGGCAACCGAACTGGCTACCAAATTTGGAGAGGGATTACGAGTAAATGCAATTGCTCCGGGTTTCTTCCTGACTGAACAAAACCGTACTTTGATGACCAACCCGGATGGTACGCTGACTCCTCGTGGCGAGAAAATAATTGATCATACTCCTTTTGGAAGATTCGGTCAGCCTGACGAGTTGTTTGGAACCCTGCATTGGCTGGCAAGTGATGCTTCAAAATTCGTAACCGGTACATTAACTGTTGTTGATGGTGGATTCGATGCTTTTGCAATTTAGTGTTTTGTTAATAGTTTTTTTATAGGTATAATAATTTTCTAATCATATTCTTATTTATGGTTAGAGGTGAATATTCAATGTTAGTTAGAAATATGTATTTATGTAAACAGTCGTGGAGATGGTACGGTCCCAATGACCCGGTATCGTTATCAGATATTCGTCAGGCCGGCGCAACAGATGTTGTGTCTGCCTTACATGATATTCCAAATGGTGAAGTATGGCCTGTAGATGCCATTGTCGAAAGAAAAAAAATAATTGCCGATGCTGGACTGATATGGTCTGTTGTTGAAAGTGTCCCGGTACACGAAGACATTAAAAAACGCAGTGGAAATTATAAATTGTATATAGACAATTACAAACAAACCATTCGGAATTTAGCTGCCTGTGACATCAGGATAGTGACCTATAATTTTATGCCTGTGCTGGACTGGACACGTACTGATTTGGCTTATTCGATGCCTGATGGTTCGTTGGCATTAAGGTTTGAAATGGCTGCATTTATCGCGTTTGATTTGTTTTTATTAAAAAGACCGGGAGCAGAAAAAGATTATACTCCTGAACAAATAGATAAAGCACGTATCCGTTTTGAGAACATGTCAGAACTGGAAAAAAGCACATTAATTCACAATATGATAGCTGGATTGCCAGGAGCTGAAGAAAGTTTTACGCTGGAGCAGTTTCAGGCTGCACTGGATACCTATAAGGATATAAATGAGGATCAGTTGCGAAATAATTTATTTTATTTTATCAATGAAATTGCCTTTGTAGCTGAAGGAGTTGGTGTTCAGTTGGCTATTCATCCTGATGATCCGCCAAAGTCAATTCTTGGTTTACCGCGAATATTGAGTACAGCAGAAGATGTGAGGAAGCTCTTTGCAGCAGTCCCAAGTATGTCGAACGGAATATGTTTATGTACTGGTTCTTTTGGCGTGTCAACCGTTAATGACTTAACTGCTATGCTACGGGAATTCGGCGACCGTTTGTATTATGTCCATTTCAGAAGTACGAGAAGAAATGACGAAGGGGATTTTTATGAAGATAATCACCTGGAAGGCGATGTTGATATGTATGAAGCTATGAAAGCTTTACTCGTGGTAATGTATTCATACAAACGACGAATTCCGATGCGTCCGGATCACGGTCATCAAATGCTGGATGACTTACATAAGAAAACAAATCCCGGATATTCTGCTATAGGAATGTTAAGAGGGATGGCTGAATTACGCGGATTGGAAATGGGTATTTCAAGAACCTTATTCTAAAATCGGATTTAGGTGCTCAGACATATTGGATAGAACATTAATTATTTATTTACAATCAGGCTTTATCGTATCAGCAAGCAAGGTAAAGCATAAAATCTGAAATAATATGATAACATTAAAGGAAAACACAAAGTATGCATTGATGGTGGCAACCAGTATGGGTATTCGTATCACACCGGTGAACGGTCAGCCGGTACACAGCAGTAAATTGTTTGAAATGCAGGCAACCAGCGCTGAAACCAATGTGGCCAGTATTGCTTCTTTCCTCGGTCTGCCTGTTAAAGTGCTGACTACCTTTGTAAAGGACAGTCCCATTGCTCAACTGATTAAAGCTGATTTGCGCAGTCGTAACATGGACTATGAAGGCCCGGAGGTAGCGCAGGGCGACCCGTGGGGCTATCGCCATCAGTTTAATATTGCCGATAGTGGATTCGGAACGCGCGGTCCCCGCGTGTTGAACGACCGTGCCGGTGAGGTGGGACGTACACTCAACGTGAATGATTTCGATTTGGAACGTATTTTTGTGCAAGAAGGAGTGCAAATTCTTCATCTTTCCGGACTAATCGGTGCTTTATCGCCTGAAACCAGTAATTTCTGTCTGCAATTGGCTCGCTATGCTAAAAAAACCGGTACCCGTATTTCTTTCGACCTGAATTACAGGGCTTCTTTCTGGAAAGGAAGAGATAAAGAGTTACGTGAGATATTTACTGAAATTGCTTCTGTATCAGATATTTTAATTGGTAACGAAGAAGATTTCCAGTTGTGTCTGGGAATTGAAGGTCCGGAAGCTGGAGGTAAAGGTATTGAGGCTGAAATTGAAGGCTTTAAAGGTATGATTGGTAGGGTGAAAGCTGCCTTCCCGAATGCTTCTGTATATGCTACCACACTGCGTCAGGTTATCAGTGCCAATGAACATTTATGGGGGGCAATATTGTTAGATGGTGAGGACTGGCATGTCATACAACCGAGAAAAATTAATGTGCTCGATCGCATCGGTGGTGGTGACGGATTTGTAGGCGGTATGTTATATGCTATCCTGAGAGGTTGGGAGTCAGAAACATGGGCGCAGTTTGGCTGGGCAACCGGTGCATTGGCGACTACTTTCCTGACCGACTACGCGCAACCTGCCGATGAAGAACAGGTGTGGAGTATCTGGGGAGGAAATGCAAGGGTGAAAAGATAGCGAATAGCTAAAAGCGGAAAACGTAGAGACGTGCTATCAGCGCGTCTCTGAAAAATGGATAGCGTACAGCTATTAGCGTATAAATATTATAAATAATCATATTATGCTATATTACGAAAAGGGATCTACTGAAATTGAATTAACTTCGGAAGATTTAAAAAAGGGATTGTACGAAGCATTAGAAAAGATGGGAAAGAAGCACAAGGTGCTTGCTATTCCGCCGGATTATACGCGACTTCCGAGTCGTGCGGGTGAACTCACGGAGTACGCGTGGCAGTATTACGGTGATGCCCTGACAGATGTGTTGCCGGCTTTGGGGACACATTCCCCGATGACGAACCATCAGATTGCCCACATGTTCGGAACTCTACCTGCATCCCTTATTAGGGAACATGACTGGCGGAATGATGTGGTAACGCTGGGCATGGTACCTGCTGAATTCGTGAAAGACGTTTCGGAAGGTGCCGTTGACTTCCCCTGGCCGGCACAGGTAAATAAACTGTTGCGGGATGGAAATTTTGATTTAATTTTGTCCATTGGTCAGGTAGTGCCCCATGAAGTGGTCGGCATGGCAAATTATAATAAGAATATCTTTGTCGGAACCGGTGGAGTGGAAGGTATCAATAAAAGTCACTTTGTTGGTGCAGCTTATGGCATGGAACGCATGATGGGACATGCTGATACCCCGGTACGCCGCATTTTTAATTATGCTTCTGACCATTTTGCTAATCATTTGCCGATTGTGTATGTGCAAACGGTCGTGGGTTTGGATAAATCGGATGGTAAAGTGAAATGTCGTGGGTTGTATATCGGCGATGACTTTGAAGTGTTTGATAAAGCTGCGAAACTGGCGTTAGAGGTAAATTTCGAAATGCTCGACAGCCCATTGAAAAAAGTGGTTGTGTACCTCGACCCAACTGAATTTAAAAGTACCTGGTTGGGAAATAAGTCCATTTACCGTACCCGCATGGCGATTGATGATGATGGTGAATTGATTGTGCTGGCGCCTGCTTTGGTTGAATTTGGAGAGGACAAGGAAATCGACCGCCTGATTCGAAAATATGGCTATTTTGGAACGCCTGCTACATTGAAGGCTTGCGATGAGAATGAGGAATTACGCAACAACCTGAGTGCCGCCGCGCATTTGATTCATGGTTCTTCGGAAGGTCGTTTCAGCGTGACTTATTGTCCGGGCAAAGGCAAGGAAAACCTGTCGCAGACCGAAATAGAAAGCGTTGGTTTCAACTATGCTGATATCGATGAAATTACAGCCAAATACAATCCTGAAAAATTAAAAGATGGATTTAATATCATGCCGGATGGGGAAGAGATTTTTTATATTTCCAATCCGGCATTGGGGCTGTGGGCGTATAGGGAGCGGTTTAAATATTAGCGGAAAACGGAAAACGGGAAATGGTAAATGGTAAATGGTAAATGTAGAGACGCGCTATAGCGCGTCTCTACCAACAATCAACACGGCAACAATCAACAAATGCAGAAAATAAACTGGGGTATCATCGGCTGTGGGAATGTTACGGAACTGAAAAGCGGTCCGGCATTCAACAAGGTGGAGCATTCGCGGCTGGTTGCTGTGATGCGCCGGAATGCTGCTTTGGCAGAGGATTATGCGAAAAGGCATCAGGTGCCCCGTTTCTATACAGATGCGGACGAGCTGATTCATGACCCGGAGGTGAACGCGGTTTACGTGGCAACACCACCCGATACCCATGCGATGTACGCCATCAAAGTCATGAGAGCGGGTAAACCTGTTTATGTGGAAAAACCGATGGCCCGAACCTATGCAGAATGTCAGGAGATGATACGGGTGTCGGAAGAGACCGGTATGCCATTGTATGTGGCGTATTACCGGCGGACATTACCCGCATTTCTGAAGGTGAAAGAATTACTGGAAGAGGGTGCAATTGGTAAATTGCTGACTGTAAATATCCGCTTGCATAAAGCGTTTGGTGCTAAAGATCAATATCCGGAACAGCAAAGCTGGCATGTTAAACCGGAAATAGCAGGTGCCGGACATTTTTATGATCTGGCATCCCATCAGCTTGATTATCTTGATTATGCGTTGGGACCAATTACCGAAGTGAAAGGGATTGCTATTAATAGAGCCGGTTTTTATCAGGCGGAAGATACGGTTTCAGCTGCTTTTACATTTAGCTCTGGCGTTATGGGAACCGGAAGTTGGTGCTTTGTAGTGGATAAAAACAACGAGGAAGATAAGATTGAAATTACAGGTACACAAGGTAAAATCACTTTTCCATGTTTCGATAAAGGGGATGTGTTATTGATTACCCGACAGGATATAAAGACATATAGCTTTCAGAATCATGAAAATATCTCGTTTTATTTAGTCAAACAGGTTGTCGGTGCACTCCGTGGTAAAAATGACTGTGTCAGTACCATGTACACCGCTGCCCGTACCAACAATGTGATGGAGAAAATTGTAAAAGAATATTATATTAAATGAATTTAAAAATTTACAATTTACTTGTTTGTCCATAAATTGTAAATCGAAATAAATAAATTGTAAATAAACCAGATGAAAATTATCATCGACGATAAAATTCCATACATCTGCGGCGCATTTGAAGCGGTTGCAGAAGTAATCTATCTGCCTGGGTCCAAAACAACAGCTACCATCGTGCGCGATGCTGATGCCATCATTACCCGTACACGCACCATCTGCAACGAAAAATTGCTGGCCGGCTCTACTGTGAAGTTTATTGCAACTGCCACGATAGGGTATGACCACATTGATACGGACTATTGCGACAGGGCAGCCATCAAATGGACGAATGCACCGGGTTGTAATTCCAAATCGGTGGAACAGTACATTGCATCTGCACTCATGGTTCTGGCCGAAGAAAAAAGACTGAATTTGAACGAACTTACGATTGGAGTAGTAGGAGTAGGGAATGTGGGGAGTAAAGTTGCCCGTGTGTGTGGGTTGCTGGGAATGAAGGTGTTGTTGAATGACCCTCCGCGCGAAAGAATAGAAGGTTCGGCTCAGTTTGTGAGTATGGAACAAATTAAAAGTGAAGCAGATATCATCACTTTGCATGTGCCATTGAATATAAAGGGAGATGATGCAACTTATCACTTAGCTGATGATTCATTTTTTAAATCGCTGAAAAAGAAACCGGTACTGATTAATTCATGCAGGGGAGAAGTGGTTCGTACGGAATCAGTGAAGCTGGCTTTAATCAAAGGTGAAATAGCAGATTTCGTGTGCGATTGTTGGGAAAATGAGCCCGATATAGATCTTGAACTTCTTGAAATGACGCGTCTGGCTACCCCGCATATTGCCGGATATTCAAAAGACGGTAAAGCTACAGGTACTTTGATGAGCGTGCAGGCTGTCAGCAACTTCTTCAATCTTGGATTGGATAACTGGCGTCCCGAAGGCATCGAATTGCCAGCTCATCCTGTAATTCAAATTGATGGCAAAGGATTAACCGAACAACAAATCATCTCAAAAGCCATTTTACATACCTATGATATCAGAAATGATGATGCCTTGTTTAGAAGTAAGCCTGCTGATTTTGAAAAACAAAGAGGAGATTATCCGACCAGAAGAGAATTCCCGGCTTACACGATTGAAGCTACTTCAGTTAGTCAGGAGACGATGCAGAAATTAAAGAAAATGGGATTTATAATTAAAGTAATTTAAACCACAAAAGGCACAAAAGAAAGATTAAAAAGACAAAAGTAAAAATTCAGAATTCAATATTAGCAATTCACTCATTTTGTGTTTCCTTAGTCTTTCTTTTGTGCCTTTTGTGGTTCAAAAATGATAATTAAACAGATAACAAAAATAATTTATTATGAAACAAAAAGCAGACATTGGATTAATCGGGTTAGCCGTAATGGGTGAAAACCTGGTACTAAACATGGAAAGTAAAGGCTTTACGGTAGCTGTTTACAACCGTACCGTGGAGAAAGTGGATAAGTTTGTAAACGGACGTGGTGCCGGCAAAAATTTCATTGGTGCTCATTCCATTAAAGATTTATGTGACTCATTGGAAAAACCACGTAAAGTGATGATGTTGGTGAAAGCCGGCAAGGCGGTGGATGATTTTATCGAACAACTGCTTCCGCATCTGGAAGAAGGTGATATTATTATCGATGGTGGTAATACGCATTTCCCTGATACAGTGCGCCGTGCTAAGTATGTTGAAAGTAAAGGTTTACTGTATATCGGAACTGGTGTTTCGGGAGGAGAAGAAGGCGCTTTGTTAGGTCCGTCAATCATGCCTGGTGGTTCGCCTGCTGCATGGCCTGCTGTAAAAGATATTTTCCAGGCTATTTCTGCCAAAGTAGAAGGTAATGTTCCCTGCTGTGATTGGGTAGGCGAAGGTGGCGCAGGTCATTTTGTGAAAATGGTACATAATGGTATTGAATATGGCGACATGCAAATCATCAATGAAGCATATCAGGTAATGAAAGACTTGTTGGGTATGAGTGCTGATGAAATGCATGAAGTGTTCAAAGAATGGAATAAAGGTGATCTTGATTCTTACTTGATTGAAATTACACGTGACATTTTAGCAGTAAAAGA
>JAKIYP010000148.1 GCA_022708505.1 Bacteroidota bacterium | reverse complement strand
GATCTAAAAACCAAAAAAACAATTAAAATCACTTCCTGAGATTTGAACAGATAGAAATATCTTGAAAAAACAACTTTTTCTATTTGAAAGGAAAGAGGCTGACTCAATTTTATTTTGAGACAGCCTCCTGTGTCACACCAACTTTATGATGCGATAACCACCAGCAATTGGAACGACGCAGACCTGGGTGCATTCAAATTTGTCCTGCCACTTGAATACTGTGTAGTCACTTTTAGTTCATATTCTCCATCAGGGATTGAATCTGGTATTAAAAGCATCAGGCGAGACGGTTCGTTCAGTACAATTGCTTCGGGTGAGAGTTTAATTGTATCATTTGTAGTAGTATGAATGAAGTAAACTCCACAATCAGGATGATCACCGACTATTTTAATGTGTGATCCTTTTAATTCAGCGTTTCTCCCTTTTGAAAGTGTGCCGTCACTTGCACCGGTATTCATATCAGTCAAACCATAAAACTCAATCAAATCACGCGCGATTCCGAGAAATTCGACTTCCGTATCACTGATAGCCTTGCGTAATTGCATCCCCTGATTCATGGCAACATAAACAGTATTTGTTTCCGGATTCCAGGTCTTATTGTAAATCGCTCCTTTGATAACCGGTCGCATGTAAACCATGCCTGTGTTAACATTATGTCCCGATAATACCAGTTGCATGGCTTTTTCCTGAAACCGCGTGACAATGTTTTTGATGGTGTTTCTGTTGTTTTCAGTTCCATCCTTCATGATGTCATCAACGATGTCGTCCAGATTCTTACTTCCCATGCCTGAAACGGTTGCACTGAAGTCATTCGGATCTTCAGTCAAATGGTTGTTTTTTAACCAAGCTTTCAATAAATTGCTCATAAGATATAATTATTTGTGTCCCTTTTAGTTGTATTTTTGGGGACGGGTTAATAATAAGAACGTGTTGCCACGCTCCGGGTTATAGATGTTGAGATTCTGTTTATTCCGGAACAATGAGTCTGATTTTCGCGCTGACTCCGGTGTCGATACTGATGCCGTTCAGGCAATTTATTTTCTTGCGTATTTTCCACAAAATACTTTCCAATGTACCTTTCCGGAGATTGTAATCGGTTGTTTCCCAGACTTTACAAATCAGGGTGCTTTTGTCGATATATTCATTCCGGTATTGGTAAAGTTTGTGCAGAATTTTGGTTTCCATGCGGGATAAATGAATACGTATGTCCTCGTATACAATAGCTTGTTCGCACAACAACAGGGTGGCCTCGCCGAATTTGAGCTTATTCATGTTGCTAAAGTTTGACGTGAGGGTAATAAGCCTGTTCATTCGCTCTGCCATCTCATGCAAATCTAAAGGCTTGCGCATGTAATCGGCATAGCGAAAGTTGATAGCTTTTGAGACGGTATCTTCGTTTTTCCCGGAACTTGTAAATAATATGGGGATGTCGGATATCTCCCTGATTTGCTTAGCCAACGCGTAATTGTCCCTTACATTCGAAGGGGATAAATCAATCAACAACACATCGGACTCTAATGAAAGAATATGTTCTGCTTGTAGCTTTTCCTGTTCGACTATTACACGGATGTGATTTTCTGAAAAATAATTTGTAACTAACTCATTTAATTTTAGGTCATTTCCAATACAAACAACCTTCTTCATGATAAAGGATTTCATTTGGTAAACATTTTAAACAAATTAAGAAAAGATTTCGGGGACAAAAGTAAAACATTATTTACATGTCCTATATGACAATAGTTCGTTAAAAATATAATAGTATTTACGCCGCAATCGCGGCAAATTCAATGAGTTCTTTGACAAGTTTAGCATTTAATCTTCTGTTCGGTCTGATGCCAGACACACGAATAAATCTTTCGA
>JAKIYP010000076.1 GCA_022708505.1 Bacteroidota bacterium | reverse complement strand
CTTCTGGTAAGCACTCCGTTAACTCCTGCCAGCTTAAACACTGAAAATTCAGGTAAACGGAGCATGTACAGCGTATAATCCATTACATTTCCGGCATGAGCTGTCAGACTAAGCGTCAGCGGGTTATTCAGTTGATAACTTTTTGTTGCGCTGAATCCAAGACCGTCGACCAGCAAAACAGTTGAATCCGAGGCCAGTTTCACCGCGAGGCGTTGCGTTGAAGGGATGGTTGCCTGCTGTCCCCTGAACAGAATCTTCTGGGGAAGACGCACCAGCCAGTCCGTATCATTGACACTGACAGCCGCGATTTCATCATATAATACCTTCGGACAGGAGAGCGACTTTATTGTCACGTCGTCATCTATTACCTGTATCATTACCGAAGTGGTGTCTTTCAGCATATTTACCGCACCTTCTGAATAATTTGAGGCAACGACTACAACCTTGTAGGTTCCGGGTTGCTTATAGGCATAACTGAATGTTCCTTTATTTACAACGAAACCCGTGTTACCTCCCGACTCAAACAAATCGTAGTTGTGGGTTTTATCGCCGGGAAATATGGCAACCTGCTGCGCCTGACCGGTAAAGTTAAACACCACCGATTCGTTAATCCCGTACACCGTTTTAGAAACTTCCACCGATGCAACAGGCATGGTCAGTTCTTCTTCGACACAAGCACTGGTTAACAGCACAAAAAAAGGTAATATCTTAAAAATATTCACTATCTTCATATCATTGATTTTTTAATATCCGGGATTTTGGGTTATAACTCCGTTACTTAAATCTATTTCCGTCTGTGGAATCGGGAAAATCTCATTCACCCCCTCCACGAAATACTGACCGCGTTTATGCGTGGTAGCACTCTCTGAAGCAAATGCTCGGAAAATTTTGGCTGCTCTTCCCTGACGAACAATATCGAAAAAGCGATCCCATTCGTGACAAAGTTCCAGGCGACGTTCGGCCCAAATCTGGTCGCGCATATATCCGTAACCACCACTGGTATAGAGTGTGGCACTGGATGTTATTTTGTTGGCCGTATTTTTCACCTTATTTAATTGTACTAATGCATCGGCTCCACGTCCTGTTTCATTTAGTCCTTCTGCGTACATCAACAGCACCTCGGCATAACGCATAACCCGTCTGTTCTTGTCATAATCATCGGCATATAGCGGACGTTCTCTTTTGGGTGTATACCATTTGAGACATACATAGCGATTCTCCACCGCATCAACCCGTTCTCCATCAGGGGTACCCGTACCATGTCTGGCAATAACCTGTGAGACCCTCGGATCATTTTTAATCACATCAAATAAGGTGGGAGAAGTCCACATACGGGTATCATATAAATCCTGGAAAATACCAGTACCTTCGTTTTGATCATTGGTTGTTCCATCTGCTGATTCCCTAAACATTACTTCGAAAACAGATCCACGGTAGAATTCTCCTTTTTGAGTAAAAATCTCCCAATAATTCAGGGCATCTCCGTAAATCCCGGTATATTCAACGCCATATTGGTTGGCGATTGCCCCCAACTCGGTCGCGGGTGTTTCAACCGGATCCGTTGCTGCAGAAATGGATGCAGGCTTAAACCACAAACGCTTCCGCAAAGTCTCCCACTCTTCATCGTATTTTTCTTCGAATTGAAGGATATCTCCCAGGGTTAATGTTTTTCCGGTAATGAAATAATCGCCCAACTCAACCAGTTCCTCCCATTTTTCAGACTGAACACCTGGTGTTGCCTGATACATCAAGACCTTCATCAGCAAGCCCACAACACTTCCTCTTCCGGCTTTACCAAGATTACCATCGGTGTATTTGGGTTGCAACATGATGGCAGCTTCCCTCAAATCCTTTTCAATATAGGCATATACTTCTTTTTTGGTACTGCGTGGAATAACCAGGTTGTCGATATTTTCGGTTTCGGGACGAATTGGTACTCCTCCATAAGTTTTTACCAGATTAAAATAAAACAAAGCACGCAAAAATTTAGCCTGTCCCAGTATCTCACGAACAGTTGTATAATTACCGTAATCGTTAGACGCCAGTTTCACTTTATTTACATTGGCAATAACCTGGTTAGCCCGGTTGATTCCACGGTAATTTACTGTGTATCTGTTAAGAATCCAGGTATTGGAAGTGTTGAACCTGAAATTAACCAACTCTGCAATTTGATTTGCAGAGTACTCATCATTTCCCAACACATCATCCCCACAAGCTTCCCCAAAAATCCACTCACAATTATTGTACAGGTTCGACTGCAAGAGGTCATATACCCCATTCAATGATTCCTGTAACTGGTAGGGAGTACGGTAATAATTTTCTTTTGCTGATGAGGCAAGAGGTTCCTCATCCAGAAAATCCGAACACCCTGTTATCAGTAACGGAAAAATGAGCAGTAAGCTCCATTTAAATATTATTTTTTTCATATCCTGATTCTACTTTTTATAATCCTACTTTTATTCCTGCTGTTATGGTACGTGCCTGTGGATAATTACCATGATCGACTCCCATGTACAGGTTGTTTGACTCTGAACCAATATTTCGTCCCACTTCGGGATCAAATCCATTGTATTTGGTAAATGTCAACAGGTTATATGCACCTACATAAACCGTAAGCTGATCCAATTTCAATGTCTTACAGACCTGTTGAGGTACTTTGTAATTCAATTGTATATTTTTCAAACGCAGATACGATCCATCTTTCACGTAAAAATCAGAAGCCCTGAAATTACGGGGACGGTCAGCAGCATCCAGATCAGGAACAGTACCATTTGGATTGGCCGTATAGAATGCACGATTGGCAACATAAGAGCCAGCCCAATGTTTCTCCCGAATATCAGCATACACGTTTCCTGTTCCATGGGCTGAATTCAGATAATACTCCATTACATTGAATATATCATTGCCAGTTTGTCCCTGAAAAAACAGGTTCAAATCGAAATTTGCATACGACACCGTAATAGGAATACCAAAGACGAAATCCGGATGGGGTGATCCCAGGAATGTTCTGTCCTCTGCTGTGATACGACCATCGTTGTTTAAATCTTTGAATCGAAAATCACCGGGAAAAGTCAACCCATCATTTTGAGAGCTGGCTTCAACTTCTTCCATGGTGTTGAATATTCCATCGGTCACATATCCATAGAAATTTCCGATAGGACGACCTACTTCCGTTTTGGTCACAAAGTCAAGAATTCTGTCTTCTTCCAAATAGGCTCCCCAAACCGGCTCATTACCCGAGCCCAAATTTTCAACCGTATTTTTTATATATGAGATATTGAAACCCACATCAAATTTAAGTTTATTGATTGTTTCTCTGTAATTAAGCTGGAGTTCGATACCCCTGTTACGAACGGAACCGGCGTTAATCATGGGAGCATCAACTAATCCTGCTGAGGCAACCACCGGAACACGCAGCAACATATCCGTGGTATATTTGTCGAACAATTCAATGGTTGTTGCCAGGCGATTACTGAAGAAGTTCATATCCAACCCGATGTTGGTGGATTCAGTTTTTTCCCAACGAATATCAGGATTACCCAGTGTGGTTGATGTAGCACCCGGATAAACAATATGGTTTCCGGAGCCATATATATAATTAAACTGGTTGTTTACCAATGTATACCGGGCATATTCACCAATGCGGTTATTCCCCAGCTGACCCCAGCCTACACGCAGTTTACCCAAACTCAGCCAATCGGCACCTTCCATAAACGACTCTCCTGAAAATTTCCAACCCAAAGAAACGGAAGGGAAATAGCCCCAGCGGTTCGTTGGTGAAAACTTGGAAGAAGCATCCGCCCTGAAATTAAGTTGTACTAAGTATTTGTCGGCATAACTGTAATTCAACCGGCTTAATAAACCCAGTGCTTTCCAGCGGTATTCTGTTTCACGGGCGAAATCTCCGGTGTATCCGGCAGATAAATACCAGAAGTTATCCGTATTGGCCGAAGTACCTTTCCGGGTCATATCCTGCACATTAAACTCATATCCCTCGATGGTCTGGCCCAATACCCCACTGATGTTGTGCAATTCATTATTCCAGTTAAATGAAAGGATATTGTTTATTTCCCATTTATTGGTTCTTGTCTGATCAATCTCGATGGTAGTAAGATCGGTCGGCATCACGAAATTTTCTTCCAGCTTACCTACTTCGGTAAAACGTTTTCTTGAATAGAAATTGGCATAATTCGATACTTTAAACTGATAGGTTAAATACTTGTTTATTTTTGCCGTCAGCTCAGTATTTATGTCAATGCGGTTATTGCCGGCATTGTTGTGATTACGGGCAATTTGTGCTATGGGATGGTCTTCGGAGTAATATCCTGCTGAATTATAGGTAAACACGAGCGGACTCTGGTGCAGAGAACGTTTCAGCACCCCGTTTTGTCCTTCGGGAACAATATCCCGGTTGTCATTGGTATAGAGCATATTCGTTTGCATGCTCAGCCATTTCGTAAGGGTATTGGACAAGTTAATCCTGGTCGAAAGACGCTGATAACCTGAAGTCTGGACAATACCTCTCTCCTGGTAGTAATTACCGCTGATCATGTATTTGTGTAGTTCATTTCCTCCTGATAATGCCAGGTTATATTGTTGTTTAACCCCGGTTTGAGTAATGGCATCCCACCAGCTATCCGGCGTGTTTCTTTTAAGTGAGTCGATACGCTGGAACTTACCCGCATCATAAAATAAATCACCTGTGGAGGGATCTTTTGAATAATACACTTTACCATCGGCTGAGTATGATGTACGACCCTCGACATAGTCGCGCATGACAGCAAAATCCTCAACGCCCATCACTTCAATCTTTTTCCATGGATTAGAGAAACCCACGTAAGAGTCAAAGTTTATTTTCAGTTTACCGGCGGTTCCTTTCTTCGTACTAATCAACACCACCCCGTTCGCTCCCCTGGATCCGTAAATTGAACCTGATGCAGCATCTTTCAAAATTTCTATGTTAGCAATATCGTTGGGATTGATATGCTCAATATCATCAACGATGAATCCATCCACAACATACAAAGGATCCGAATCGTTAATCGTTCCCGTTCCGCGGATTTTAATGGTTGTTTTAGCTCCCGGAGCTCCGGTGTTCTGAACAATCTGTACCCCTGCCGCTTTCCCCTGTAGGGCCTGCACCGAAGATGAAATCGGCAAGCTGCTGATATCTTCTCCGGCAACAGAAGAGATAGAACCGGTTATGTCACTCTTCCGTTGTACTCCATACCCGATTACAACCACCTCATCCAGTTCCCTGGTTTTTTCAACTAACTTAATTTGCAGTGTACTATTAGCTGAAGCGGCAACTATTGTCTGTGCATCATACCCCAGGTAACTGATTTCCAGTGTAGCACCCTGACGAGCCCTGATCGTGAATTCTCCATTAAAATTAGTGGTGACACCGTTTTCTGTTCCTTTTTCAAGAATCGCCGCACCAATTAATGGTTCATCTGATTTGCTGTCGACAACAACTCCCGAGATAGTAACCTGAGTCTGTGCTACCAGACCAAGGCTGAATAAAAACGACATGATTGTCGTGATAATCAATTTGTGCTTCATGTATTATGAAAATATTAAGTTGAGTGGGCAGTAGGAAATACTGTCCACTCAACCGGTAAAATTATTTTACAATTAAAAGATTCCTGTAAATTTCGGCTCCAGCATTAGCCTGAATAGTATATACCCCTGCATTTAAATGTGAAATATCAATCTTGTTATTTACTGGTGACGCAACACGCAACACCTCTTTTCCGGAAATATCAAGCACGCGTACAATTTCTACCAGTTTATCCGCTTCAAAACTGAAGTAACCACTTGCCGGGTTCGGATATAAACCTAAACTTTTAGGCGCTTCACGCGGAGTATTAACAGATGTACTCGGATCGAAAACAGGATCCAGGTTTTCAACATCTTTCAATGGATCGTAATTAGGTTTGCGATAATGGTATCTGAAAAGCGATGGTATTGCTTTACTCGTGAAAACCACATCACCACCCATATTTCTGAGAGAATGAACAAAATCCTGACCTTCAACCAGGTCCATCACCTTTACAGGAAACTCATCTTTGTCATTTATTCTGAAAAGCTCCCAGGTCTGTGAACCCGCGGGAACAGCGTTCTGAGCCCTGAAATACATACTTCCTGAGATAACAATCCCTTCCCATGCAGCGTTATGTCCCACGCCCGGATTCAAGTCTGATTGCATCTTGGTACCTTCTGCAGTTCCATCAGTATAGAATAATTCGAGCCCATAATTAACCGGATCTAAAACAGCGGCATTGCCACCAGTTTGCCCTTTCATGAACAGTACACCATCAAATTCACAGAATAAATCCGGAAAACCATTCTCAGTACCTGCTGTGGTCGGATTCTTATTTATGTCGAAAACCGTTCTGGTTCCTGCTTCTGTCAAATCAGTTGCACATAGTTCTTCTCCTAACGTGTCATCGTGTCCCCTGAAATACACTTCCCGGTTATACACCCTGGCCGTGAATACACCACTACCGTTTGGAACACCGCTGGCATTTACTCCTGTAAACATATCCTTAATCATATAAGTACCCTCAGGAGTACCGTCACTCACCCAGGGCTCTGCTCCAAATTCATTTGAAAATGCTTTAAAAAACACCTTTTCGTTGTAGAAATTTGTAAGCCAGTCAATTTGAGCACCGGCAGTAGCGCCTGTCAACTCATTCACAATACTGGTATTGATATCTTTGAGCATAACAGTTCCGGCTTCTGTGCCGTCAGTAACCCAAAGCTCCTGACCATACTGTTGATCTTTGGTATCTGCCTTAAAGAATACTTTTCTGGCAACACGGGCAAAGTGCAACTCATTGTCACTCGCGGCATGACTACCCGGATGCAGCACCTCACAATCCTTCAAGAGATTCGTACCGGCTTCGGTTCCATCCGAAATCCACAACCAACGTTGCACTTTCTCGTTATATGTCTCGCTTTCAAAATCCTGAGCTGCAAAAACAAACTGATTCTCGTTTAACTGGGTAAATCCTGAAGGATTTGAAGATCCAAAGAAATGTATGTCCTTTACCATATAGGTTCCAGCTTCGGTACCGTCGGAAATCCAGAGTTCGGTACCTGTCTCTGTATCAGACTGAGCCTGAAATACAACCTTATCATTGAAACGTTGCATCCACGCAACTCCCGAACTGGTGGTGCCCGGAAAAATATCTTTCACCAGCTTGGTTCCGGCGACTGTTCCGTCGGTCACCCAGAGTTCTTCACCATGTTCGACATCCTGAGCAGTAAAGAAGGCTTTATAACCCGTTTGTTTACTTCCTGCCACAACCAGGTTTTTGGCTTTATCAACCGACCGGCTGTCTTCTACTGTTACTACTACTCCTTCTGGAGTCAGCATCTCCATACCTTCAGGCAATATTACATCTGCAGCTTTCACAGGTGTGATAAGCAGGGCAATGATGAACCCTAAAAAAGTTGAGTTTTTCATCTTTGTTAATTTTTTATGGATTATTATTAAAACATTTTTTAGTTCTATTATCTAAATTGATATTTCATGGCTTTACCATTTACTGTTATGATGTAAAGTCCTTTTTCAGATAGTGGGATGAATGAAAGATCATCATTCAGAATTTCATTGAAAATTAGAGAGCCGTTTGTATTATAAACAAGTACCCTTTCATTTTTGTTTATGTTCATGAGCCTGATTCCACTCTCCTCGTTTATGATGATGTATTTATCATTTATTCCATTCTTTACATCCGAAGAAGGAGTAAACTCAAATGCTCCCAAATCTTTAGATGCCCCGT
Organism: Bacteroidota bacterium; assembly: GCA_022708505.1. GTDB lineage: Bacteria > Bacteroidota > Bacteroidia > Bacteroidales > Paludibacteraceae > Paludibacter. Next base: position 1,351 of record JAKIYP010000076.1, on the reverse strand, counting down.
AAATTGAGGTACCCTGAATGTCTGTTTGCAATACATATTCCACAGGTGAAGCAGGAGCAGGATTGGCAATGGTATTAACCTCATAAGAGTTCACCCCTCCGTTGATGGCCGGAGAGCCTGATGAAACAGAGAGATAAGGTACTTTGAAAGTTGAACCAATTGGATAACCTGATAAGGTAGTGCTTAAATTCAATGCATCCGGATTCACCGCAACTACTAAATTATTCATTGCAGCAGCATTGGTCGTGAAGTCGGTTCCGTTGATGTTGGCACTAATCTTATCAATAATATTATTTCTTCCGTATTCAATTGGCGCAGCCTGATTTGCATACACTCCTTCACCAGTCGAACTCATACTGCTTGTAATCAGGTTATTTGCCATGTATGAAACATACCTGAAACCTTCCAACAAAACGGTATTTTTATGTGTAGGATCATTCAGATCGTTCTTCATGTAATTGTTGCACATCGTATTGTTTGTCATAACAATCGTTTGTTCCTTGTTATTCACGGAATTACTTCCACTGGACAATGCAATTGCAGATCCCAATTGTAATGCTTTACCTCCAGTATTTTCGAGAAAAACACAGTTCTGAACAACAAATGTCGCATCATCATCATCCAAACGGGTATCTAATTGCTTATTCAAATAGATGGCGCCACCTTTTGATTTTGAATGATTTTTATAAAATGTTGAATTTTTAATCACCGCGTTCGTAGGTCCACCAGGCAAATGAGTTGCGCTAAAAGGAATATCGGTGTTAAATAAGTGCCGAACTGTTACAGCTCCTCCATAACCTTCTGCTCCTGTAGACTTACTTGCATTCTGATCAAAAAAACATTTGTTTACCGTTATGTTATTTCCACAAAAATAAATTGCCCCCCCCCAGGTAAATACACCGGTTGTAGACTCCGAGATATTATTATAAAAATAACATTCTTCAACAGTAAGATTTGTTTTCATACCCATTTTAATGGCAGCACCACCAGTTTCAGCAGTTACATTTATTTTACCGTTTTTAAATGCAACCTTACTTATGGTAAGTGTTTTCTCTGACAACTGCATTTCTGTAAACCCATCAATCAATTGTACAGAAGCATTTCCATCGAAAATTGTATTCGCAGCATCATCCCCAACAATTGTTTGGTTATATGGCTTAATTACTGCTGTGGAACTAAAAACATAAGTACCTGAAGCAACATGAATCACGGCTCCATCTTCCGAGACCATGGAAGTTGCTTTTGCTAATGAGGCATAAGGAGATTCTTGTGTTCCTGAGTTAGAATCATCTCCTGTTGTAGAAATGTAAATATCCTGGGCAGCAAATACGCCGGATATACACAACATCAA
>JAKIYP010000075.1 GCA_022708505.1 Bacteroidota bacterium | reverse complement strand
CCCCCGTTTTGAGCCTCTAACTGCAAATACGAGGGAATATCCAAAGATACAAAAAAGCCAACTATCTCACAATGATTTAGTTGGCTTAATTTTAGTTAATTAATGAATATCCCTAATTAATGAATATTCCTAACAAATATCCTTAAATAACTTCTGAAAGAGTGTTATGTGATAAAATTATATTATTTCTTCTTGCTGTATCTGCTGTTCAACGCGTCTGTCACTTCTTTGGTAATATTGTATCGTTGGCTTGAAATCAGTAGATTGTCATTGGAAGTATTGCTGAAAATCAATTCAAACTTTTTAACTTTATTATATTCAGTTAAGTAAGAATTGATAGAGTCACGCAATTGCTCACTTACCTTCTGTTGTAAATCGATTAATTCCTGCGACAGCTTATTATTCAATTGCTGTAAGTCTTGTTCTTTTCTCATCAATCTTTCTTGTTCTTGCTCGGCACGCTCGCGACTCAAAAAAGCATTATTTTCAAGTTTGCGCTGAAATTCTGCCATCTCATTTTGAAGTTGACGCGCCTTAACATTGAAATCCAATCGGGAATCTTCTTGCTTTTTCATCAGGGCTTCGTTAGATTCAATGGCAAATTGATAGTTTAATAACAAAGAATCAACGTTTACATATGCTACAGGCAGTTGGACGCTTAGCGTAGAGTCAGGTCCGTACATTGCTCCATCAACCGAATGGATTTTGTTAAGTCTGCAAACCAATACAAAAAGAACGATAACGGCGACTAGTAATACCGCATTGAAAATGAGTGAAATATTCTTCATACAATGAATTAAAAATTTTGTAACATATCATCTGCCGTTTTTACAGTAGATGGCTTAATTGATTTCTTTTGTGCCTCTCTGTCTTGAGATGTTGCACAGTTAATTCCTCTTTTTTTTAGTGCTTTGTTGCCGCCAACATGAAAATTTGGAAAAGTTCCGTTTTTGACAAAAAATACACGTACTCCAAGAAGTAAAATTCCGATAAAAAGTAGAATTGCCGAAACTATAAAAGCTTTGAACATCATATCTTGAATTGGAGAACAAAGATAATTTTAATTCATGCAAAAACTGCTAAAAATGCATTCAATTTTAAATAATTGAATGATATGACACATATTTTAACAATTTATAATTCATGTGATTACACAAAACTTCTGTGGATGCTTGAAAATTTTATGTTGCTACTTATTACACCCGGCTTTTCATAAGTAATTTACAAACTTGTTTCATAATCCATGGTAGGCGGATAAACACAATTTAAATTTCTGTCACCAAATGCATTATCTATTCTGGCTACATTAATCCAAAACTTATTATCTTGAATGCAGGGAGCAGGAAAAGCTGCCTTTTGACGTGAGTAGGCATGATTCCATTCGTCGGCAACCACTATATATTCCGGATGTGGAGCATGTAGCAATACATTGTCCTCACGGTCTGCTTGTCCGGATTCGATTTCTTTGATTTCTTCGAAGATTTGAAGCATGGCTTCACTGAATCTGTCTAGTTCAGTTAAAGATTCGCTTTCAGTCGGCTCAATCATCAAGGTGCCATGCACCGGGAAGGAGAGGGTAGGCGCATGAAAACCATAATCAATCAGTCTTTTGGCGATGTCTGTCTCTGTTATGCCGGATGTGCTTTTGAAGTTTCTGCAATCAATGATGAGTTCATGGCCGACACGTCCTTGATCTCCCTTGTACAAAACATCGTAATGAGAACCTAATTTAGCAGCCAGGTAATTGGCATTTAAAATGGCAATTTGGGTAGCCAACTTCAGTCCTTCTGCTCCGAGCATGCGGATGTATCCGTAAGTGATGGGAAGGACGCCCGCACTTCCGTAAGGAGCGGCAGCAACTACATTTTTACCGAAAGCTTTGTCGGGAAGAAACTTGGCGAGATGTTCGGCAACGCAAATCGGACCCACGCCCGGACCACCGCCGCCATGAGGAATAGCAAAGGTTTTATGTAAATTTAAATGACATACATCTGCTCCGATGGTACCTGGATTGGTCATTCCGACTTGTGCATTCATATTGGCTCCGTCCATATACACTTGTCCGCCGTATTGATGAATGATATCACACAATTTTTTGATTTGAGTCTCAAAAATGCCGTGGGTGGAGGGATAAGTGATCATGCAGCCCAACAACACATCCCGGTATTGTTCTGCTTTTTCCTTCCAGTCGTCCAAATCCACATTCCCGTTTTCATCACATTTGGTTACGATGATATCCAGACCGGCCTGATGGGCGCTGGCGGGGTTGGTACCGTGTGCAGAAGCAGGGATCAAGACGGTTTTTCGTTGACTTTCTCCCTTGGCAAGAAAATATTCACGTATGGTCATCAGCCCGGTAAATTCACCGTTTGCCCCTGAATTGGGCTGCAAACTGCAAGCTGATAAGCCCGTGATGGTTGATAAATAAGATTCGAGTTCTGTGATCAGTTGATTGTATCCTTCAGTTTGATCTTTAGGAGCCAAGGGATGAATACCACTAAATTCAGGTTTGCTAAGCGCCAACATTTCAGCAGCAGCAGTCAGTTTCATCGTACATGAACCCAAAGAGATCATGGAATGTGTAAGGGAAATATCCCTTCTTTCCAATTTCTTGATATAGCGCATCATCTCGGTTTCAGAGCGATAGAGATTGAAAATTTCCTGGGTCAGATAAGCTGTTTTCCTTTCCAAACTTTCGTCAAAAGCAATAAACAGTTTGATATCATCTTCCGAAGCATAAACAGCTTGATTGCCGGCGGCTTCTGCAAAGATATCCAGAAGCGTGTTCAATGCATTGATGTCGGTTGTTTCATCTATGCTTAAACCTATTTCACCACTTTCAAAATAGTAGAAATTAACCTGATGTTTCAAGGCTATCTTGCGGAACTCATCTGTTGTAATTCCTTCGGGCAAAGTAATTTTCAGGGTGTCAAAAAACTGATGGTTGGTTTGTTCGTAACCATAAACCATTAACATTTCATTGATATAATTGGCAATGCTGTGGATGCGTAAGGCTGTCCTTTTGATGCCTTCTGCCCCATGATAAACGGTGTACATGCCAGCCATGGTAGCAAGCAAGGCTTGTGCAGTACAGATGTTGGAAGTCGCCTTTTCCCGTTTGATGTGTTGTTCCCGTGTTTGCAAAGCCATGCGCAAAGCAGGTTTTCCGTTGGCGTCCTTACTGATGCCGATGATCCTGCCGGGCATTTCTCTTTTGTAAGCCTCTTTGGAAGCAAAATACCCTGCCGACGGTCCGCCGTAATTCATGGGAATGCCCCAGCGTTGTGTGGAACCGAAAACGATATCGGCGCCCCATTCTCCGGGAGGAGTCAATAATGCCAAGCTTAAAATATCAGCGGCTACTGCGAGCTTGATTCCCTTTTGATGAATTTGTTCGGCAAAATCTGTATAATCACATATTGCTCCATTGGCGTTGGGATATTGTATGATTGCACCGAAAAATTCGTCAGTGGGTTGAAAATACTCATAATCACCAATGATCATATGGATGCCTTGTGCTTTGGTGCGAGTTTTTAGTACGGCTAAGGTTTGCGGGAAAATGTTTCTGTCCACAAAAAGCCGATTGATATTGTTTTTGATTTGCTCCCGGCTTCGCAGGTTGAACATCATGGTGGCAGCTTCTGCTGCTGCGGTTGCCTCATCCAACAAAGAAGCGTTGGCTATCTCCATGCCTGTAAACTCACACACGGCAGTTTGAAAGATCAGCAGGGCTTCCAATCGTCCTTGAGAAATTTCTGCCTGATAGGGCGTATAAGAGGTGTACCAGGAGGGATTCTCGTAAATGTTTCGTTGAATGACTGCCGGCATGGTTGTGTCGTACCAGCCGCGTCCGATGTAGGAAGTGAAAAGCTTATTTTTAGCACCCAAGGCATGGATATGGTTGAGGAATTGTCTTTCCGTCATAGGGTTCGGAAGCTCCAACTCTTCTTTTAAAAGTATATCCTCCGGAATGGTTTGCGATATTAATTCATCTAAAGAGTTTAATTTTAGCTCTTTAAGCATTTTTTCGATGTCAGTCTGCGACAATCCGACATGGCGGGTTTGGAATAATTCGTTCATATGGATATGGTGTTTTCTGTTTTGCTTTGCAAATTTAGGTTATTATTTTCGATTCTTCACGCTGACCTCACTTATTTTTCGGCTCACCGGACGAGGTCGGTTTACATGCCGCAGCATGACCCCAGAACTCGAAACCCGTACCCCGGACCACGAAACCCCGCGACCGCGGAACACGTAACCCCGTCACACCTGCTTCATTCCCTTTTTCGGTACGGTTGTCTGAAACTCCTTTAGATAGAAAGGTTCGAAGTAAGCTACATCTTCAAATAAGCCTTGTTTGTATTTCTGAACGACCGGTTCAATCATGTTTTCAGCCAAAGGATGGATGTCTTCTATGAAGTGCGCATTTCGTAAATTTATGACGGATTTACATTTTGCTGCTCCGTTTCCGAAGAAATAGATGGGAATATTTGCCGGTAAATTGCGATAAGTGTTCTCATTCACTATGGTAGCTGCTGCGGCTCTGATGACCGCACCTGCTTGATTGTAAACTGCATCGTAAACCTCCATACGCCTCGCATCAATCATGGGTACCCATAAACATTCTTGATTGTCAGAGTATTGTTTTTTTGCAGCTATCGTCATTATTTCTAATGTGCCGACACTGATGAGTGGAATATCCAAACCGTAGCACAATCCTTTGGCAGTTGAAACTCCTATGCGCAAGCCGGTGTAGGAACCTGGTCCGCTACTTACTGCTACGGCATCCAAGGTTTCTCCCATAGATTTTAAATGTTGCAATGCCTCTTGAATAAACGGACTCAGCATGGAGGCGTGATTCATACCTTCAGCATTTGATTTGCTGAAAATACAAACTTCATCCTTGCTTAAAACAACGGAACATACATGAGTTGAGGTTTCAAGATGCAAGATATTCATCGGTGATGATATTTTTTTAACAAAGTCGTGCAAATTTACGATAAATTAGTTTATTAATTTTACCTTTGCATGTATTTGAGTGATTCTTGAAAGGAAATGATATGGATAAATTGCGGTTTCAAAGCTTTGCCAGCGGAAGTAGCGGAAATTGTTACTACATCGGCACTGCCCGTACCGGCATTTTGATTGACGCAGGAATAGGGGTGAGAACCATCAAGAGAAATTTAAAAGCAATCGGATTGGATGTCAGTAAATTAATGGCTGTTTTCGTAACACATGACCACGCCGACCACATCCGTGCCATTGGTTCGTTGGGCGAAATTCACCACGTACCGGTTTATGCGACCCGGAAAACACATGAAGGTATCAATCGCTCTTATTGTGTTACGACCAAACTAAACGGTTCGAGACGTTATATTGAAAAAAATGAAACTGTTGAAGTTGGAGCTTTTAGAATAACCGCTTTCCCTGTGTCACACGATGCAAGCGATAGCGTTGGCTATACAATTGAATACCAGGGAAAAAGATTGACAATTGCCACTGATTTGGGGTATGTTGGTGAAGAAGCCCGCATGCATTTAAAATCAGCCAATTATGTGGTCTTTGAAGCTAATTATGATGAGCATTTGTTGTCTATCAGCGATTATCCGGCAGATTTGAAAAGGCGCATTCGGTCGCATACCGGACATCTTAGTAATACCCAGGCCGGAGAATTTTTAGCCGATAACTACAAAAATCATTTGGATTATATTTTTCTTTGTCATTTAAGTAAAGAGAATAATCATCCCGATGTAGCTTATACAACTATAAAATCTTGCCTTGAAAGTAAAAATATCAAGGTGGGGGAAGATGTACAAGTCATCACTTTGGAGAGACATTCGCCGACAGAGATGATCATGTTTGGTTAACAATAAAAAAGTTCATAAAGCGATGCCTTGAACTTGGTTGAAGGACTCGTAAAAATGAGCTGTTTTAAGATTTTTAATGATAATTCTGCAATCTATAAAATCATGGACAAAAACCTTGTAATTATTCCGACATATAACGAAAAGGAAAATATAGAAAAAATCATTCGTGCCATATTTTCCCAGAAAATTGCCTTTGAAGTACTTGTCATTGATGACGGCTCGCCTGATGGAACAGCAGCTATCGTGAAAAAGCTGCAACAGGAATTTCCGGAGACTGTACACTTGTTGGAAAGACCGGGTAAATTAGGACTCGGAACTGCTTATATTACAGGTTTTAAATGGGCTTTGGAACGCGACTATGACTATATCTTCGAAATGGATGCCGATTTCTCTCATAATCCTGCCGACCTGGTAAGATTGCACCATGCATGTAGCAAAGAAGGTGCAGACTTAGCCATCGGCTCGCGCTATATCAGTGGGGTAAATGTGGTTAACTGGCCTATGGGCAGGGTTCTGATGTCGTATTTCGCTTCTAAATATGTGCGCTTTGTACTGGGGATGAAAGTCGCTGACACAACCGCCGGATTCAAATGTTACAAAAGAAAGGTATTGGAAACCATTGAATTAGATAAAATTCGCTTTAAAGGATATGCTTTTCAGGTTGAAATGAAATTTACCGCCTATAAATGCGGCTTTAAACTGAAAGAGGTGCCTATTATTTTCATCAATCGGGTGGCCGGTGTTTCCAAAATGAGTGGCGGTATATTCAACGAAGCTTTCTTGGGAGTTATCAAGCTTAAAATTGAAAGCTGGTTTCGTAAGTATCCGACACCCAAAACAGATCCTGAGCTTAAGTAATAATAATCACAGATGATACTCATAAAAAATGCAACAATCTTCAACGAAAACGAGCGTTTTATAGGTTCCGTTTTGTTGGATGAGGAAAAGATTTCCAAGATCTATCGAGGCAAAGATATACCTGTTGACCTACAATGTAATGGGGTGATTGAGGCTGACGGATTATGGTTGCTGCCGGGAGTGATTGATGATCAGGTGCATTTTAGAGAACCCGGATTGACACATAAAGCGGATATCTTTACAGAATCTCAGGCTGCCGTAGCCGGTGGCGTTACCTCTTTTATGGATATGCCCAATACCGTTCCGCAAACGACCACCATAGATGCTTTAGAAGAAAAATATAAAATGGGGGCGGCAAAATCTTTAGCTAACTACTCCTTTTATATGGGTGCCACCAATGATAATTTGGACGAGTTGCGGAAGGTAAATCAGGCAGAGGTTTGTGGTATAAAAGTGTTTATGGGTTCATCCACCGGAAATATGTTGGTGGATAACATCAAGACCTTGACCGGAATTTTTGCTGAAATTCCCCTGTTGATTGCGACCCATTGCGAAGATGAAAGCGTGATTCGAGCAAACAAAGCCAAATACATTGCCCGGTATGGTGAAGATTTGTCTGTACATTATCATCCTTACATACGGGATGCGGAAGCCTGTTATCGATCCTCTTCTTTTGCAGTAGAGCTGGCCTCCAAGTACAATACGCGTTTACACCTGCTACATATATCTACAGCCCGCGAGCTTGACCTTTTCAGTAACAAATTTCCTTTGAGAGAAAAACGCATCACAGCTGAGGTATGCGTGCATCATCTGTGGTTTTCGGATCAGGATTATGATGCCTACGGTAACCGTATCAAGTGGAATCCGGCTGTGAAGACCGAGCAGGATAGGCTGGCTTTAATAGATGGGGTCAATCGGGATTTATTAGACGTGGTAGCTACCGATCATGCGCCGCATTTGTTAAGTGAAAAGGAAGGAAATTGTTTGAAGGCAGCTTCGGGCGGTCCTTTGGTTCAGTTTTCTTTGCCGGCAATGTTGGAGTTGGCAAAAAAAGGTTATTTTACGGTAGAACAGGTTGTGAGGAAAATGTGTCATGCACCGGCAGAAGTGTTTAAAATCAGGCAAAGAGGATATATTCGTGAAGGCTTTTATGCTGATTTGGTCTTGGTAAATCCTAAGCAATCTTTAAAAGTGACACCTGATATTATTTTGTCAAAATGCGGCTGGTCTCCTTTTGAAGGCAAAACTTTCAGTCACAGCATAGAAAAAACCTGGGTGAATGGTCGGCAAGTTTATGATCAAGGTGTTGTGAACACTCATATTCGTGGAAAAAGATTGATGTTTGATTAGCAGTATGAATAAGATTTGTATTTTTCTATCGGTTTTTGTCTTAGCTTCTTGTCTGATAAACACTTCACAGTCACCCGAATACACTAAAATTGGCGGCAGAACATTCGGTACCTACTACCACATCACTTATTTACATCCTGAAGGAAAAAATTTGCAGAATGAGATTGAAGCAAAACTTCAGGAGTTTGATGCTTCCCTTTCTACCTTTAATAATCAATCTATCATCTCTAAAATTAATAGGAATGAAGATGTGGTGGTGGATGATTTTTTTATGCAAATGTATGTTGAAGCCGTACGGGTTTCGCAACACACACACGGTGCGTTTGATATTACTGTTGCCCCTTTGGTCAATGCATGGGGATTTGGTTTTGGTGAAAAAGAACGAAAAGAAACACCGGATGTGGCAGCCATTCTTCCTTATGTGGGATCTCAGAAAATAAGCTTGCAGGATCAGCGCATTATAAAAACGGATTCTCGTATCATGCTGGATGCCAGCGCCATTGCTAAAGGACAAGCCGCTGATGTCATTGGGGAGTTACTTGAGGCTGAGGGTTGCAAAAACTTTATGGTTGAAATTGGCGGTGAAATAAGTTGCAAAGGATTAAATCCCAAGGGTAAAAAATGGCAAATCGGCATTGACCGTCCCGATGAAATTTTGCTGGAGGAACAGCGACCCTTGCAAACAGTCCTATCGTTGACCGATTGCGGCATGGCAACTTCAGGCAATTATCGTCAGTACTATTATCGGGATGGAAAAAAATACGCCCACACCATCAATCCCATTACCGGTTATCCGGTTGATCACAATTTATTGAGCGCAACAGTCGTCTCCTCTTCTTCCATGCGTGCCGATGCTTACGCAACGGCTTTTATGGTATTGGGTGTTGACAGCAGTCTTGCCATTTGTAATCGCTTACCTGATGTAGCCTGTTATTTGATTGCCGAAGGTGAGGACAAAAATTACGAAGTATATTACTCCGATGGTTTTTCGGATTTTTTTTCGACTCCATAGGTGCTTTTTTCTGGGATAGCACCAAAAATAGGGATATTCGTTTAATTCAAATTTTAGAGCAAGATTGATAGAGATCTCATAATAATATCAGTCTTGCTTTTTCCTTTTTTTGAAGTTTTTCTTTTTTGTTGGTGTTTTTCGGATTTTTTCGACTT
>JAKIYP010000016.1 GCA_022708505.1 Bacteroidota bacterium | reverse complement strand
TTGTTAGGTTGCTCCTCAGCAGAGCCTAACTCCGCTTCAATATGATGCCACAAAGATAAAATTTAAATGTGAGATTTTTACAGAATTATTAAACAACAATTGTAAACAAATTTCAGGACGATACAGTTGAAGGTTAAATGGCCATGTGCAGACATATATGAGGTTGCCACGTCGTTCGCTTCGTGAACTCCTCGCAATGAAAGACCGTAGACATAAATAGACATAAAATTTCAATCAAATATAATGAAGAAATCTTTTAAAAAAATCATTTCTGATCTCAGTGTACAGATTATCATTGCCATGGTAATTGGTGTTGTTGCCGGGAAGTTAATGGGGGAGTCCGCATCCATGTTTGCACCCCTGGGAAGTTTGTTTATCCAGTTGATTCGTATGCTGGTTATTCCGTTAGTTTTCGTGTCTATCGTTGCCGGATCGGCTTCCTTAGGTGCAACCAGATCGGCAGGTAGAATCGGTATTACCACCATTGCTTATATTTTTATCACTACGCTGCTGGCAGTCATTCTTGCTATTTTGTTGGGTGAATGGTTCAAACCGGGAGCCGGCTTGTCGGTCGACTCCATCAAATCATTTTTGCCTGCTGAAGGATACAATGCGACTCCTCAAAAAATGGAGTTTTGGCCGATGTTGCTGGATATCATACCTGCCAACCCCATTAAATCGCTTGCTGATGGTAATATTCTGCAGTTGATTTTCTTCGGACTGTTTTTTGGCTTTGGTTTGAGTGCCTTGCCGGTTTCAAAAAAACAACCGGTACTGAATGCTTTTAATACTTTTTTAGATGCGCTGATTTGGTGTATTCAGAAAGTGATGCTGGTAGCTCCGTTGGGGGTATTCGGACTGATGGCTGATGCCACCGGGACCTTTGGTTTTGATATGTTGCTGAAAGTAGGAAATCTGTTTTGGGTGAATCTGATTGCTGCCTTTATCATCCTGTTCTTATTTTATCCTTTGACCCTGAAACTGTTCTCGAAAATAAAATTAGCTCATTTCTTGAGGTCTATGATTCGTCCGCAGGTTGTGGCTTTCTCTACTTCTTCTTCGATGGCTACTTTACCCGTTACCATGGAAACCTGTGAAGAAAAACTTGGCGTTAGCAAAGAAACAACTTCGTTTGTAGTGCCTCTCGGTGCAACCATCAACATGACAGGGAATGCGATTTATTACACGTTGGTAGCTCTGTTTTTCGCACAACTCTACAATATCGACCTTACACTCGCTCAGTATATTGCTATCACGATTACGGCCAGTGTTGGTTCTGTCGGTCAGGCCGGTGTACCGGGACCAACCCTGCTCGTGGTTGCCGTGTTGGTTTCAGCCGGTATCCCGATTGAAGGTTTACCATTATTATATGCACTTGACCGGGTGTTCGACATGTTGCGTACAGTCCTGAACATAACCGGAGATGCGGCGTGTGCGGTTATTGTAGATAACCAGACATCAGGATTGAAATAAACTTAATAAGCCTGTGAAATGATTAATTTGTTACCCTATTTGAATAAAATGTGCCTGATGTTTCTTATTTCAATTTGTTATTTTTGCAATTCATACAGAGTGCCTGTACGGTAAAAACAGAATTACTAAGACAAATAAAATCTAAATTTCAAATGAAACACTTTTTTTTGCTATTACACTTCGTTATTTTTATTACGATTGAATCTTTTTCTCAAACGGATTTTAAAATCACGACTGGACCGTATTTGCAGAATGTAACTGAAAATGAGGCTACCATCGTGTGGCAAACTTCCGGTGACGCCATGTCGTGGGTCGAACTTGCTCCGGATGATTCCACGCATTTTTTCAGGGTGGAAAGACCACAGTATTTTCAAACCCATATTGGGAAAAAGGTTGTTACCCGAAATCACACCATCCGCTTAAAAAACCTTCAACCCGGTACAGCATACCGGTATAGAATTTATTCTCATGAAGTGCTGGGTGGAACCGGATCGTCAACGCAGTATGGAAAGATTGCCGCGTCGAAAATATTCAAATCAACTCCTTTGACTTTTAGAACCCTGGATACTGATAAAAAAGCATTTTCTTTTTTGATGGTCAATGATATACATGAAAATAATGAATTGTTGACTAATTTGTTGAAAAATGTCAAAACTGAAAAGGTTGATTTTGTGGTATATAATGGCGATATGGTGCATGATATGCGCTCGCCCGAAAAAATTCCAACTGGTTTTCTGAACAAATCAGTAGAGTTGTTTGCTTCAGAAGTGCCTTTTTACATGGTAAGAGGAAACCATGAAACACGGGGACTTCATGCCATTGATTATATGCATTATTTCCCGAGTTCAACCGGTCAGCCTTATTACACGATTCATCATGGAAATACCTTTATGATTGTGCTGGATTCAGGAGAAGACAAACCAGACAGTAATATTGAATATGGCGGACTTGCTGCTTTTGATGAGTTTAGGGAAGAGCAGTTGATGTGGCTGAAAGATGTTGTAAAATCAGATGCTTTCAGAACTGCCAAAAACAGAATTGTGTTTGTACACATGCCTCCCATGCCCGACCACTGGCATGGTCCCTGGATGGTGAATCAGCTTTATGTTCCAGTATTGAACGAAGCAGGTGTCGATTTGATGCTGTGTGGTCATCAACACCGGCATTATTATCATGAAATGAATTACGGCGGTTGCCAGTTTCCAGTACTTGTGAATGCGAATAAAAATAAAGTCAGGATTGATGTAGATAGTAAAGGTTTAAAGATTCAGGTGCTGAATGAACTTGATAAACCTGAATTTGAAAAGAAACTGTCAAAATAAACACATGGCTAATGAAAACTGAACCGGAATTGCTCATAAATTTAACAATGAGATTTTCCGGTTTTTTTTATTTGATTAATTTGTCTCCCTATTTGAATAAAATGTACCTGTTGATTATATTATAATCCGTTATTTTTGCATTTAAATAAAGTGACGTAGATTTATAATGAAAAGAACAAGTATTTATTTCTTGCTCAGTTTGCTGACCTGTTGGTTTCTGTATGCACAGGAAGTTTCAATCATTCCATCGGTTTCTGAATTGAAAATCACATCAAAAGGATATTGGAAAATTCCATCCAAGGTACGTGTTTTTGCTAGTTCAGAGTCAGAAAATTACCTTTCGTTTTTTGAACGTGAGATTATGATAAACAAGAAGATTAAGTATGTGAAAAATGAAGAAGCTTCGGTTGTATTTAAAAAAAATCCTCAAATTCCCCAGGAAGCCTATGTATTGAGTATTTCACGTAAAGGGCTACAGATTAATGCCTCTACCGATGCAGGTTTTTTTTATGCCTTGCAAACTTTAGTTCAGCTTAAAACTTTTACAAAGAACTCCAATGCGCTACCTTATTGTGAAATATACGATCAACCAGCATACAGGTGGCGGACATTTATGCTTGATTCGGGAAGGCAATATCAAAACATAGCAACCATCAAAAAATACCTGGACATGATGGCGATGCTCAAGATGAACGTGTTTCATTGGCATCTGACAGAAGGCTTGGGTTGGCGAATCGAAATCAAAAAATATCCGTCCTTAGCTATTGAAGGTTCTAAAGTTGCCAACGGTCCGGAACAGCAAGGATATTATACACAAGAAGAAATAAAGGAAATCATTGAATATGCATCACAACGATACATCACTGTTGTGCCTGAAATAGACATGCCCGGGCACGCCGAAGCTGCATTGTCGGTTTTTCCTGAATATACCTGTTTTAACAAACCTGTGACCATCCCGGAAGTTGGATTTACACCACAGATCTTTTGTGCCGGAAAGCCTGAAACAATAAACTTTTTGAAAGACATTCTGGATGAAGTTTGTGAACTCTTTCCTTCAGAATATATTCATTTAGGAGGTGATGAGGCCCTGAAAGATAACTGGGATCAATGTCCGGATTGCCAACATGTGATTCACAAGCAGGGTTTGAAAGATAGTCATGACCTTCAAATATGGTTCTCAAATGAGATGGCAGCATATCTCAAAACAAAAGGTAGAAAAGCAATTTTCTGGGATGATGTGATTGCCAAAGAAGGAAACATAGAAATTGCAGAAAATGCTGTTATTCATTGGTGGCAATACCGCGGACGGAAAGATCAGCCACTTAAAAAAGCTTTGTCATCGGGTCGGGAAATCCTCTGTGGTACTAATAATTACAATTATTTGAACTTTCCACTGACACCCTGGAAAGGTTATAAAGAAAACCGCACTTTCGATATGCAGGATGTTTTCAATCACAACCCCTCAAGGGTAGATCCTTCTAATCCACTTGTGCTGGGAATGAGTTGTTCTTTGTGGACTGATTATGTCGTACAGGAATATATGATTGACCGACGATTGTTTCCACGTATTTTTATAATTGCAAACCAAATGTGGTACACCGGAAATGAACAATCGTTCGAAATGATGAAAAATAAAATTGAAAAGTTAAAACCCTGGTTTGAAAATAAAGGTTATGAATTTGGACCTGGGTTGAAAAGTGAAGTGCCAGAAGGCTATAAATGGGATTAATTTTGTAATGTAATTTTAATTTAATCGGATTGAAAATAATAAATACTATTCATATGTCTAAGAGAAAAAGCTCCTTATTGATGATTTTAGCGCTTCCGGCGCTATTTGCACAAGGTGCAGTAAATGACTGGGAAAACCCGGCAGTATTTCAAATCAACAGGTTGCCGGCACGGGCTACTTTTATGACCTACCCTGAACGGGAGGCGGCCATTCAGGATAACTACTACCGTTCTCCTTATTATTTGTCCTTATCAGGCCAGTGGAAATTTAACTGGGTTCCGAAACCAGCCGACCGTCCGCTTGATTTTTATAAAATGAATTATGATTGCAGTCGCTGGAATGAAATTGCTGTTCCGGGAAACTGGGAAATTCTTGGCTATGGTACGCCCATTTATACCAATGTTGTGTATCCATTTCCGGTAAATCCTCCTTTTATACCACATGATGATAATCCGGTCGGTTCTTACATAAAAGAGTTTGAATTGCCGGTATCCTGGGAAGGGCGCCGGACAATCATCCATTTTGAGGCCGGACTGGCAGCCATGTATATTTGGGTAAACGGAGAGAAAGTCGGGTATAGTCAGGGCATGAAAAATCCGGCAGAATTTGATATCACCCCCTTTGTTCGCAAGGGCAAAAATAAGATTGCCATAGAAGGGTACCGCTGGAGTGATGGTTCATATCTGGAAGATCAGGATTTCTGGCGTCTTTCTGGTTTCGACAGAGGAATCTATTTGTATAGTGTCGATAAAGTCAGAATAGCTGATTTCTTCGCGAGACCTCAACTTGATAAGAATTACAAGCAAGGTGAACTTACCGTTGATGTGAAGTTGGAAAACGTTGATTCAAAAGCGAAAAAGACCCAGGTGGAAATTGAACTGCTCGATGCTTCCAATCAGGTTGTGGCTTCAAAATCTCAGACTTTCACTCTGAATGCCAATCAGACGCTTGAACAGTCAATTTCGCAAAAAGTGAAAAATCCGGCTTTATGGAGTGCCGAAACTCCCAATTTGTATACGCTTGTCATCAAAATTTCTGATGAACAGAAGAAAGTAATCGAATATGTTTCACATAAGGTTGGTTTCAGGAATGTGGAAATCAAAGACGGTGTATTGCTGGTGAATGGAAAATACGTGTATCTGAAAGGAGTAAATTTACACGAACATCATCATCTCAATGGACATGTGGTGGACAGGGAAACGATGATAAAAGACCTGAAGCTGATGAAACAGTACAATGTGAATGCCGTTCGTACCAGTCATTATCCTCAGGCTGCCTTGTGGTACAAGCTGTGTGATGAATATGGAGTTTACGTGGTGGATGAAGCCAATATCGAATCGCATGGGATGGGTTATGGAAAAGAAAACATGGCCTTTGACCCGGCATGGGATGCCGCTCATCTCGACAGAACCTACAGCTTAGTCGAAAGGGATAAGAATCATCCGTCGGTTATCATTTGGTCACTGGGTAATGAAGCCAGTAACGGTGATGTTTTCCTCAAGACATATAAATGGATTAAAGAACGCGACAAGACCCGCCCGGTACAGTATGAACAGGCAAAAGAATTTGAAGGAACTGATATTGTTTGCCCCATGTATGCTTCAATCGATAAGATTGTAGAGTACGCGCAAAAACCGGATATCTACCGTCCGCTTATTTTATGTGAGTATTCCCATGCCATGGGGAACAGCTCCGGTAATATTAAGGAATACTGGGAGACCATTCGTGCCCACCGCGCCCTGCAGGGAGGTTTCATCTGGGACTGGGTTGATCAGGGGATCCTGACAAAGGATGAAAACGGGAACTCATATTTTGCTTATGGAGGTGATTTCAACGCGAAACATTATCCGCATCAGGAGAATTTCTGTATGAATGGTGTAATCTGGCCCGACCGCCGTCCGAATCCACAGCTTTTCGAAGTTAAAAAAGTGTATCAGGATATTCATTTTAAAGCGGTTGACTTGAAAAAAGGAATAATCAATATCACCAATGAATTTGCTTTTACTAACCTGAAAGATTTTAAATTCGCATGGGAAATCATCAGGAATGGAGAGAGAATCAAGCAGGGAGATTTCAGTGTTGTGTTGTCACCGCTTAGCAATCAGGATGTTGTGCTCAATCTCCCTGATGTTGAAGTTTCGGAAGGAAATGAGTATTACCTGAATGTATATGCTTACTCCATTCAAAGTACCGACCTTGTTCCGGCGGGACATTTGCTGGCATACGAACAACTTGCTTTCGATGGTAATAATTATTTTCCTGTTGTTCAGAAAGATAAATCAGGTTCAAAACCAGCTGTTACAAAGAAAAATAATAAAATTGAGGTGAAAGCAGGGGATGTATTAGTCGTTTTCGATGTGGCTAAACATTTCCGACCGAAAGACAACTCCGGCCTGGAGAGCTATCAGAAGAACGGTAAAGTTGTATTGCAGGGAGCTGTGGAGCCTAATTTCTGGCGGGCACCCATTGATAATGACTTTGGTGCGATGATACAAAAACGTTTGAGCGTTTGGCGTGCTGCCGGCTATAATCGTGAATTGAAACAACTTGATGTGAAAGAAGAAAACAATCAGGTGGCTATTGTGTATACATACCGGTTGACAGATGTAGGAGCGGATTATGTGCAAACCTACACAGTTCAGGGTGATGGTTCGGTTATAGTTGATGTTCAGTATAAAACGACTAACAAAGATATTACTGAAATCCCTCGCTTTGGCAATGTGCTTACTTTACCGGTAAACTTAGATAATTACCGCTATTATGGTCGCGGACCGGTTGAAAATTACGTGGATCGTTGTGATGCCGCCAAACTGGGAATTTACGAAAGCAAGGTAAAGGATCAGTATGTGCCCTATTTGCGCCCCCAGGAAAATGGCAACAAGATGGATGTGCGTTGGCTGACACTTACTGATAGTGAAGGTTTCGGTCTGAAAGTAGAAGGATTACAGCCGATGGGTGTTACAGCTTTACATAATGCTTCAGAAGATTTTGATCCCGGTTTTACCAAAAAACACATGCATATCAATGATATTTATCCCCGTAAAGAAGTTGTACTTTCGCTTGATTTGTTCCAGCGGGGTATTGGAGGTACCAATTCATGGGGACAGTTACCATTGGAAAAGTACCGGTATCAGAATCAGGATTACCAATTCAGCTATAAAATTTCAATTGTTGAATAATATCAATGCAGAAAATCATGAAACACAAATCAATTTTCGCGATAATGGCTGCCGGTTTGTTAACGCCGGTACTGACAGCTCAGGAAAAACAGCCCAACATCATCTTACTTTTTGCTGATGATTTGGGGTGGAATGACATATCTTCACCGATAGCCACCCTGGGACACGGTTCCAAAAATCACCAGACACCGAACATCGATAAACTGGCGAAACAAAGTATGGTTTTTACCAATGCCTATACCCAGCAAAACAGTGCACCGACCCGGGCGGCATTGTTAACCGGTCAGTGTGCCAACAGAACCCATGTGTATAATGTTTGGGGGCTGGACCGGTATGCGAAAGGTAAAGAGGCCGGTATCAAACAAGAAGAAGCGCGTATTGTACCAGCTGCTCAGGAAAAGGAATCGCTGCAGCCCGGAACATTGAATTATGCCCGTTTATTGAGAGATGCAGGATATAATACCTATATTTTTGGCAAAGTACATGGATTTAAAATCAATGAAGAAGACGACTGCGGATTTACCCATAATTTCGAGTGCAGTAAAAAAGTGAAGGAGGATAAGAAAGAAGCCTCGAATTACTTCGCCTTCAAGACGAAAGATGGGAAGTGGATATTCGATAATCCGCTTTATAATCAATTTGCGGCTCCGTATACCGAAGATTATATACGGAAAAACCTGCTTCCTTTTGCAAATGGCAATGATCCACTCACGCTAAAAGGGACTAAGAAGCATTTTACCGATGCAATTGGGGATGTCGTGATTAATGAAATCGCCAATGCGGATAAAAATAAGCCATTCTCCATGTGGGTAGCTTTTCACGCGATTCATTCGGCTATTGTTAGTCGCGATGACTTGTATGCCAAGTACAGGGAACGAACAACGCTTGATAACAGGCATGAGAATTTTAAATATGCCGCGTTGACGGAACAACTGGATCAGACGGTAGGCCGGATATTGGCTGCCTTGGATGACCCGAATGGTGACGGAGATCAATCAGATTCCATGCGTGATAATACAGTGGTTATATTTTTATCCGACAATGGG
The DNA here is from genome assembly GCA_022708505.1 of Bacteroidota bacterium. Classification (GTDB taxonomy): domain Bacteria; phylum Bacteroidota; class Bacteroidia; order Bacteroidales; family Paludibacteraceae; genus Paludibacter. The sequence goes on along the minus strand of JAKIYP010000016.1, from coordinate 29,357 downwards.
GGAGTACATGGTGGAAATCATTCAAATGCACCTTTGAAATGGGCAAAAGGTACACTTTATGAAGGAGGAATCCGTGTGCCGATGATGGTGCGATATCCAAACCTGATAAAAAATAGCGGAGTTTCAGCAGAGCCGGTTCATGTAATTGATTTCCTGCCTACATTTCTCGATTTTGCGGGAGTAAAATATACCCATAAAGAGCATAAACTCGATGGGGAATCTATCGTGCCATTACTTGCCGGGAAAGCCAAACAACTTGACAGGGATGCCATCTGCTGGCATTTCCCCGGGTATATGGATGAAAGAGGAATCCCGGCTTCGGTCATCAACAAACGGGTTGATGGAAAACGTTATAAATACCGTTATTGTTATGAATATGATACACATGAATTGTATAATCTGACGGATGATATGGGAGAAACAGTGAATCTGTTGGAAGGGAATGTAACGAAATCGAACCTGAAGATTGGAAATGATTTGCTGAAAGACCTCCGGAAATGGATTGATTCCACACAACCGCTTCCTATGTATTATGTTGATAACGGTAAGCAGGTTTCGTTACCTAAAAAAATAAAATTATAATATACAGTCATAATAAAATTCCACACTGATGATGCTGTCAGGGTGGAATTTTTTTAATTAATAAATACCATGAACATGATGAATCACAAACTTGCATTACCGCTATTGTCGTTGTTGACCGTGCCTGCTGCCGCTAAAACAGCAACTCCTCCCAATGTTGTCCTGATACTGATTGATGATATGGGTTGGACTGATTTGGGTGTTTACGGAAGTAAGTTTTATCAGACCCCTCAGATTGATGCATTTGCAAAGGATGCGGTACGCTTCACCAACGGATACGCTGCCTGCACGGTTTCTTCTCCGACCCGGGCCAGTATACTGACCGGTAAATATCCGGCTAAACTGCACCTGACCGACTGGATTGAAGGCTGGAAGTTTCCACAGTCTAAGTTAAAGGTGCCGGAATGGACCATGTACCTGCCTCACGAGGAGACGACGATAGCTGAAATATTTAAATCGGCAGGTTATACAACCGCCCATATCGGCAAATTTCATCAGGGGGAAGATGAAAAATACTGGCCGGAGCATCATGGGTTCGATATCAATATCGGTGGATGGTCCAAAGGTGCACCCAATCTGAACCGTGCGAAAAATGCGGATGGTCCGGACGGATATTTCTCACCTTATGGAAACCCAAGATTAAAGGACGGTCCGAAAGGAGAACACCTGACTGAGCGCCTTACTGAGGAAGCTTGTGGGTTTATTGAAAAGCAAACAAAACCTTTCTTCCTGAATTTGTGGTTCTACAATGTCCATACGCCATTGATGGCTAAGCAGGACAAAATTGACAAATACGAAGCGTTGATAGATCCCGCAAATCCGCAGCGCAATCCTGTTTACGCTGCGATGGTGGAGCATGTGGATGATGCAGTAGGCAAAATCGTTCAGAAGCTAAAAGAAACTGGATTATACGACAACACGATTATTGTTTTTACTTCCGATAATGGTGGGTTGATCGGAAAGGGGGAACGCAAGATAACCAATAACGCTCCCCTTAGAAAAGGGAAAGGCCATATGTATGAGGGTGGCGTAAGGGTTCCTTTCATGATCAAAAACCTCAATCAGCAGGCAGGAGGAACAGTAAGCGACACTCCTGTCATGTCAATAGATTTATTGCCAACACTGGCTGATATTTCCGGAGTAAAGATTGACCGGTCAGTGGCAAAAGAAATCGATGGAATCAGTTTGAGGAAAGTACTGACATCCGGAAAAAATAAACTCAAAAGAACATCTTTATACTGGCATTATCCGCATTATCATTCTGAAGGTGCCACACCTTACAGTGCCGTGCGCAATGGCGACTGGAAATTAATTCACATCATCGAGACCGATAGCTATGAATTATATAATTTAAAAGATGATATAGGGGAACAGCGAAATTTGATTGATGAAAATCCGAAAGTTAAAGTCCGGTTACAGAAAGAGCTGGAAAACTGGAAGTTGCGAATGAATGCTCAAATGCCAACGGTACGATAAAAGCATTTATTGTAGGATTTAATGTAATCTTGCATAAAATTCACACCTTGTTTGCATAATTTTTATACCCCCATGTAGATGCTAAATAAATACTTTTGTGATGATAAATAACATTTATTAAATCTATCATCATGAATTTAAATATGCGTTCGGGGAGTGTGCTCATTTCTTCCGGTGTGTTGATGTTGCCACTTTTGCAAACAACATCGGCAAAAAATAATAATATGTCAGCAGATCTTCCCAATGTAATCTATATTCTTGTAGATGATCTTGGTATTGGTGACCTGGGTTGTTATGGACAGAAACTCATCAAGACACCGGCAATCGATAATTTAGCTGCCAACGGGATGCGTTTTACGCAGCATTATGCGGGATCCACGGTCAGCGCTCCTTCCCGCTGCGCTTTACTGACCGGAAAACATACGGGCAATGCTTATGTGCGTGGAAACAGAGGATATACGCACACCGATGGCATTGATTATGATACCCCGCTTCCGGCTGAGGAAGTAACTGTTGCCGAGATTTTCAAGCAAAAAGCATATCAAACTGCTTGTGTCGGGAAATGGGGACTTGGAGGACCGGCATCGGTCGGGCATCCCAACAACCAGGGCTTCGATTATTTCTTTGGCTATCTCGGGCAGGGGAACGCTCATAAATTTTATCCGAAACAATTATTCGAAAATAATCAGGTTGTCCCCCTGAATGGCAAGGTTTATTCCCATGATTTGATTATGGAGAAAGCCCTGAATTACGTTGAGAAAAGTGCCGGGAAACCATTCTTTTTATACCTGACACCAACCATTCCGCATGCTGAATTGGTTGTGCCCAATGGTGAATTGATGGGCTATGAAGGCATGTTTCCTGAAAAACCATTTATTCGTAAAGCTGGTTCCTACGGGTCGCAGGCACAGCCCAAAGCAACTTATGCAGCCATGGTCAGCCGGCTCGACCGGGATATACAACGTCTGGTGGATTTACTGAAAGAAAAGGGTGTGCTGGATAACACCCTGATTATCTTTACTTCTGATAACGGTCCGCATAAAGAAGGAGGAAACGATCCTGACTTTTTCGACAGTAATGGTCCGTTTAGGGGATATAAACGCGATTTATATGAAGGAGGCATACGTGTTCCTTTCATTGTTCACTGGCCGGCAGTTGTTCCCAAAGCCAGCGTGTCGTATCATATTTCCGCATTCTGGGATTTTCTGCCGACAGTGGCTGAGTTGATTGGTGTTGATCCCCCGAAAAGTACAGATGGAATTTCATATCTACCGACACTCACCGGCAAAGGAAAACAAGAAGAGCACAATTCGCTTTACTTCGAATTTCACGAACAGGGAGGGCGGCAATCCATTATGAAGGACGGATGGAAACTCATTCGCCTGAATGCAAATAATCCGGAAAAATCAACACTTGAATTATATAATTATTTTCAGGATCCGGGAGAAATGGCCAATGTGGTCCTGCAATACCCCACGAAAGTAAAAGAACTGCAAAAACTGATGGATAGTCAACGGACTACCAATCCATACTGGAATTTTAAAAAATAGAATATATCAACCAAAAAATCTATGCAAAGAATGAAAAACAAACTAAAACTGACTTGTTTTGTTCTGTTCCTGATTTGTTCGTTTCAGCTTAAAGCGCAACAACGGGAGTGGTCGGGACAAGTATGGGATGAAAAACTCAATGAACCGCTCATTGGAGTGAGTGTCACGGTGCAGGGAAGTTCGGCAGGAACCATTACCGATTTCGATGGTAAGTTCCGGATTCGGGCAGAAGTGAACCAGACGCTGAATTTTTCGTATGTCGGTTATACTCCGCAAAGTATCCAACTCCGAAGCAGTACCGATTTGTCGAGGGTGCTGATGCGGGAAGATACAAAAGTACTCGATGAAGTAATTGTGGTAGGGTATGGTGTTCAGAAAAAAGTATCTTCAGTGGGTTCCATATCTGCTGCCAAAGGTGAGGAGCTGTTGAAGACAGGGAATGTAACATCAGTATCAGAAGCATTGCAGGGGATGATGCCTGGGGTGGTTTCCATCATGAATGATGCAAAACCCGGTGCAGATGAAGCTGACATCATCATCAGGGCGAAAGGAAGCTGGCGTTCTTCTCAACCGCTTGTGCTTGTGGATGGTATTGAAAGAGATATGAACGACATCGATGCCAATGAGATTGAATCTTTGTCGGTGCTGAAAGATGCCTCTGCAACAGCAGTTTATGGTGTGAAAGGTGCGAATGGTGTAATCTTGGTTACCACGAAAAGAGGTGTGAATCAGAAACCTAAGATTTCTTTCAGTGCTAACTTTGGTTTCAAGGAACCACTGACCCGCCCGGAATATGCCGATTATGTTACTTCCATGAATATGTGGAATGAAGCTGCAACAAACGATTTACAATATTCCAAATTAATCCCGGAGTCTAAGATTAATGCCTGGCAGAACGCTTTTGCAACTGGTAATGTGGGACCGTACAATCCTTATTTCCCTAATATTGATTGGTGGGATGAAATGGTAAATGATATGGGATATCAGCAACAATATAATATTAATATCAGTGGCGGTACCGATTTCATGCGTTACTTCTCCTCAATTGGTTACCTCAATGATGGAGATATTTTCAAAACACAGAAAAATGAATTGTTCGATCCCACTTTCAAATATCAACGGTATAACTGGCGAAGCAATTTTGACTTTCAACTGACAAAATCAACGGTACTTTCTTTAAATCTCTCAGGTAGGCAAGGATACCGCAGTCAGACCGGATACCGGATCAATGATAATAACGAAAGTGACACCTCTTTTGGTCAGCCGCAGTTTTTCAGAATGCTTTATACGGCACCGCGAAATATGTTCCCGATAACCTGGGAAGATGGTAGCTATGGATTAACTCCAAGCGCAGAATCATCTCAGAATTTGCGTATTCTTTTTGACAAGGGACAACGTTTGTATAAATACTATCAGAATTTTATTGATGCCACCTTGAATCAGGACCTGAGTTTTATAACCAAAGGATTAAAATTCAATGGAAAATTCGGTTATAACGTGGCCACCAGATCAAGGGATGATTTCATGCGTTATGACAATGGCGGTCCGTTTGGAGAGAAGAACTTCATTGGTTATTCACGGGAATATGATTATTCTCAACCCCTGCCAGATGGAGGATACGTAATGGTGAAGCAGGAACGATGGGTTGATTCTGAATTTCAGGGAGAAAAACCAAAAGCAAATTATGATTTAATTCTTGATGGAGGGTTTGATAAACGTTTGTATTATGAGCTGGCATTCAATTATGATCGCAGCTTCGGTAATCACAATGTTACGGCTCTAGCCTTGATGAGTCGCAACGAAATTGAAGGTCTGGCAGGTAGTAGTGCTACGAATTTGAAGTTTAAAGAAAATGACGAAGCCTGGGTTACCCGTGTTACCTATAACTGGAAAGAAAGGTATTTAATGGAATTCAATGGGGCGTACACCGGTTCACAAAAATTTGCCCGCGGATTAAGATACCAGTTTTTTCCATCCTATTCGTTGGGATGGAGAATTTCAGAAGAACCGTTTATCAAAGAAATTGCCGGAGAATCATTGGATAATTTAAAAATAAGATATTCTTCTGGTATTGTTGGTTACGATAAGTCCGCAGAGGCATATACCTATATTCAGTTATATAAAAATGCAGGTGGTAATGTAAGCTTTGGTGAAACGGAAAAAACAAATTATGGTCCACTGTATTCAGAAGATAAAGCTGCTAATCCAAATGCAACATGGGAAACAGCCTACAAGCAAAATCTGGGAATTGATTTGATGCTTTTCAATAAGTTGACTGCAACGGTGGACATGTACAGTGAGAGACGTGAAGGTATCCTGATGACCGTGGCTACACCAGCCTGGTTTGGGATTAAAGAACCCGATGGAAACGTTGGTGAAACCAAAAGCAGGGGAATAGAGATGGAAGTAGGTTGGAACGAAAATATTAATAAAGACTGGAGCTATTGGGTGAAAGTAAATTTTGCCATCAATGAAAACAGGGTAATTTACAGAAATGATGCCGCTGATTATCCTGATTACCGTAAATATGCAGGTAAACCTATCGGGGTTATCAATAAATTACAGGTTACTGATTATTATCAGTCGTTGGATGATATTTTTAACTATGCAACAGCAAATAATTCTTCAACACAAAGCAAGCTGATACCGGGTGATTTTATGTATCTGGATTATGATGCCGATGGTACCATTGATAATGTGTTGGATAAAATTCCGGTTTTATACAATAATTATCCCCAAAACACTTATGGCACTACGTTTGGCTTCCGGTATAAATCATTTCAGGTAAACGCGATGTTATATGGCGTGGTGAATGTGTATAAAGATGTTGATGCGTTGATGTTGTGGGATCTAAGTGAGGGTAACGATTATAATTATTTTGCCAATCCGGATGTGACCGGCAGGTGGACTGCTGATAATGCAGCCAACGCGGTTAAACCTTCTCTGCACAGTGATTTTGGGGGGTACAGCATGACCAGTGGAACTTCTTATAGCTTTCAGAATGCATCTTATTTGCGACTGAAAAACCTGGAACTGGCATATGACCTTGATAAAAAACTGATTAACAGGGTCGGAATGAAAAATGTACAAATTTATGCGAATGCCAATAACTTGTTTACCATAACGAGTTTTAACCGGCAGCTGGACCCCGAAGGAAACTCTTCGGCTTTATATCCTTTGGTGAGACGATATAATATTGGAACAAGAATCACATTCTAACTCATTTAAAAGTATAATACGTATGAAACAATATAAATATATTATCATCTTACTGATAAGTCTGATTTCATTCTCGTCCTGTGAAGAATACCTGGATAAATCACCGGATTTGGGATTGTCGGAAGAAGAAGTATTCAGTAACTTTTTCACGGTAAGGGGTTATCTGGATCAATGTTATAATTGTGTACTCGACTACACATTTTGGAGAGCAAATGGACTGGAACGTGCTCATATGGGGCAAATGTCGGATGAAGGTGCAAATCCTTATTCAAATAACATGGCGAAATTCACGAATAAAGGACAGTGGTTGGCAAACAAACAGGCTCCTGATGTAGGTTGGGGAGAAGAGTTTGTTGCATCACCCAGAGGAAACGTTATCCCCAATGCTTTTTATGCATTGCGGGTGGCTAACAAGGTTGTTCAGAAAGCCCCCCTGATGTCGAATCTGACTGAAGCCCAAAGAACGCAATTACTTGGTCAAGCGCATTTCTTTCGAGCCTGGTTTTATTTTGAAATTATCCGCAGGGTCGGAGGTATGCCTTTACTCGACAAGGCTTTCTCCAGTGACGACGATTTTGACGTGGAACGCCTGACTTACCATCAGTCGACCGACTGGATTATCGACCAACTTGATTTGGCTATTTCGCTGTTGCCGGATGCCTGGCCGAGTCAGGAAGTCGGTCGTCCGAACAAATCAGCTGCTTACGCGCTGAAATCAATGGCCGAATTATATGCAGCCAGTCCGCTGATGTGTAACCCAATTGATAAAATTGAAAACAATGGTTACGATGTGGAAAGAGCCAAAAAAGCAGCGCAATATGCCAAAGAGTGTCTCGAATATATTGACGTTACGGCGCCGAAACACAAGATGATGCCGGGTAATCAGTACAAAAACATTTTTTATCATTTTCCTAATTATTATAGTGACGAATCCTTGTGGTACCTGAATTCTGTGGGTAAAAACCGAAACTCGACACCGGATTTACCTATTCACTGGCAGAATATACACTGGTCAAAAAGAGCCGGTAATTACGGTCAGGCTAATGTAAGTGTTTCCCAGAATTTAGTGAATAAATTCGAGACCATCAATGGTTACAAAGCCGAACCTGACTGCTACAGGATGGGTGAGTGATGACCCGGCTTTTAATCCGGCTAATCCGTATGCAAACAGGGACCCGAGATTTGATGCATTTATCCTGTATCCGGGTGAACAATATGGAACTTTCTCGGATAACTCTCCGAATTATGTGTGCACATGGGAAGGAGGGAGAGATGTTTCAGTAGCTCCAAGCGAAATGGTGCGTACCCGTTATATGGTAAAAAAATGGCAATGGCCTGAAAGTGTTAAACTTGACAGGAGTAACGATAATGGATATGGCTTGTATTACTACAACACCATTCACATCAGAACCACACAGGTATGGTTGGACTACGCGGAAGCCATGAATGAAGCTTACGGTCCGACGGTCAAACCGGCGGGTTATACCTATTCGGCTGTCGACGCCGTGAATATGGTTCGAAACAGGGTGGGAATGCCTGATGTGCGGGCAGAAATTGCAGGAGATAAGCTGAAATTAAGAGAGTTGATCCGGAATGAAAGAGCCGTGGAATTGTTGTTTGAAAACCATCGCTGGTTCGATTTACGCAGGTGGATGATTGCCGAAGAAGTGTTGAATGTGCCGAATCCCATCAAGGGTGTAAAGGTGACAGCCAGCAATGCAACCGCCTTAAAACCTAATCCGGGTAATGTATTCACCTATGAACTCTTAGATGTAACGGAAGAAGTGCGTGTTTTTCAACGCCGGCATTACTGGTACCCTGTGGGCGAAGATGAAGCAAACCGCATGGTGAATTTTAAACAGAATCCGGGTTGGTAATTAGTTATGATCTTAAATAAGGATACAAATGAGAAATAAAAGTAGAATAAAAGAAATCACACTGTTTTTTATCATCTTGCTGACACTGGGTTTGAATACGCTGGAAGCTCAAAATAAAAAACAGAAAGAAGCCAGAAAGGTTGCTGCTGTTGAAGTCAGCGCCGTGGTAACTGATGAGAAAGGAAATGTCATTCCCAATGCTGCCGTTGTTGTTGGCGAAGGAGCCATGACATATTATACAGATCAGAACGGGAAATTTACAGTTAAAGTAAAAGCCGGATCCATACTTATCATAGAAGCGTTGGGTTTCGAATCCCGGGTGGTTGATACTTCTAAAGGAGTTTCAAAGAACATGAAGGTGGTGGTTAATCGCAAGCCTCTTTTTGCGGGTGAGAAAGATATATTGGAATTACCGGGTTGGATAAAAAATACCAAACGTTACCAGGTTGGTGCGGTCAGTTCAACGAGTGGTACTGCCATCGAAACTTATCCAGATATGATAACCAACAACGCTTTACAGGGTAAATTACTTGGATTGATTTCAATAATGAATGCAGGAGGCTTAGCCAATAATGCAGCAACCTTGTACATCAGAGGTTTACAGCGTGAAGGAGGAAATGGGATAGTAACATTAGTAGATGGTGTGGAAAGGGATATTAACACCCTGATTCCGGAAGAAATTGAAACAATAGAGGTGTTGAAAGATGCTACATCAAAAATTCTTTACGGTCCCAGAGCTGCTAACGGTGTGCTGATGATAAAAACCAAAAGAGGTGAAAAGCACAAAAGGGTAATCCGTGTAAACGCGGAATATGGTGCGGGACTCCCTGCCATCATGCCTGAGTTCGTAAATTCTTATGATTATGCACGTTTGTATAACGAGGCCCGGATAAATGATGGATTACAGCCTGTTTATACTGATGCTGATTTGCAAGGTTATCAGAACAGTACTGGTGCAAATGATTTCAGATATCCCGACATCGATTATTATGACTATTTCCTGAAAAAAAACACGGAATACCGTAAGTTCGACTTTGAGTTTTCAGGCGGGAATGACAATGCGCAGTACATGTTTGTTGGTTCATATAATGGAAACAGTGGTCTTCAGAAAATTGGCGAAACACCTCAACGTGACAGGATGACTGCCCGTGGAAATCTGGATGTGAAGGTGAATGATTACATCGCGGCTTATCTCAATATCGCCGGGGTATTCGACATTACCAACCGGAGTTCACTGGATCACAGCCAGACGTTTTCAGCATTGAGTAGCCATCGCCCCAACGAATATCCGATTTATATTCCGGAAACAATACTGCAACCCGACTCTGCCGGTTATCCGGCCTTTGGGACCGGTCTTTATATGTCGGAAAACCTGCATGCTGATTTACAATATGGTGGTTTCCGAAAAGACCAGAATATTAACGGTCAGCTTAATTTTGGGTTGGATTTTGATTTGAATGACTTGGTAAAGGGTCTGACCGCTAAAGCCCAGATTTCATTTGATAATTATTTTTATGGAGCACAAACCTTATCGACACAGGCTCCAACTTATGCCCAGCGCTGGATTAAAGCTCCGGACGGAAGTGATTCGCTGGTGTTGATTATGAAAAGAATGGGAAATAAAACTGATGCTATGATTCTTACCAATACAAGGTCATATCGGACTACCAGTTATCTTGGCACATTAAATTATCAGCGGAAGTTTGGCAATAACAATTTGCAGGCTGATTTCCTGAGTAATTATTATCTGGCAGAATCGGCTGGTGAAACTCAGGATCTCAAATTTGTAAACAATGTATTACGTCTACATTTGGTTAATCAGGATAAATATATTGTAGAAGCCAGTGCCGGTTATATGGGAACTAACAAGCTCATAAATGAAAATCAATATGCAGCTTCCTTTGCCGGTGGTGTTGGCTGGATTCTTTCAGAAGAATCTTTTATTAAGGATAAGCTCAAAGGTATAGATTTTTTGAAGTTAAAAGCCAGTGCAGGTTTACTGCCTTATGATGGTCAGACTTCCTATAATTTATACAGAGATCGCTGGAATGACAACGGAACGGTTAGATTCAACAATAACCTTACTTTTCAGCGTACGAATTTTGCACAGGTAGGTAATCCTGATTTAAAGTGGGAAAAATCAAGCGAGTTCAATATTGGCGTAGAAGCATTGATGTTAAATAAAAAGCTATGGATTGAAGCCAATTATTTCAACGAACTGCGTTACGATATCGTACAAAGACTTGACCAAATCAATGCCATGATGTATGGAACATTATTGCCCTTCGAAAACTGGGGCAAAGTCCGTAATCAGGGAGTTGAAGTAGAACTGAAGTATTCGGACCGGGTGGATCAATTGTTCTATCAGGTGGGTGCGAATCTGATTTATTCCAAAAACAAAGTGCTACAGACAGATTATACGGATTATCCGGAAGATTACCTGGAAATAATAGGACAGGCTTCGGATGTGATGTATGGTTATGTGGCCAGGGGTTTGTTCGGTAAGGACGTGGATATAAATTCTCCTCATGCGTTTCAGGCTTTTGGTCCTTATCAGGTGGGTGACATTGCTTATGAAGATTTGAATGAGGATAACCTGATAGATGACCTGGACAGAAAGGTATTGGCGAACAGTTTTCCCCGTGCGCATATCGGTCTTGATATCAATCTGAATTACAAAGGTTTCGGGTTGTATGTGCTGGGTACATCTCAGTTGGGTTTCAGCAATTGGATGAATACAGGTTACTATTGGAACAGGGCTGAAGATAAATACTCGGCCATTACGCTGGACAGGTATCATCCGACTAATAATCCGAATGGAACCTATCCGCGCCTGACCACCACCGATGGTGCCAATAATTTCAGAAATTCTACATTCTGGATTGAAAGCGGGGATTTCTTCAGAATTAAGAATGCAGAGTTGAGTTATACGATTAACAATGAACAAACTGATGTGGTCAGAAAAGTGAAATTCTTTGCCAGGGGCAGTAATTTGTTGCTACTGACAAAGAATCGCATATTTGACCCCGAAGCTAAAAACGCGGGACTTACTAATTACCCTGTGCTAATGAACATCACGGGAGGAGTTTCACTGAGCTTCTGATGAGTAAAGTTGTTAAATAAATCAGAAATAAGATTCAACCATTAAAGAATACAGAAATGAAAAAAATAATCAATATAATGCTTGCTGTACTGTTGTTCTCAGTTTGGTCGTGCGAAGATGCACTGGAGACGAAACTTGACAATAGTTATGGCGATGAAATTACCTGGAAACTACCTAACTACGCGTTGGGGGTGCTCATGAATGCGTATGCAAATATCCCTCAAACCCCGAATAGTTTTGACAATGATTTGCTGGATGTGGCAACTGACAACGCTTATTGTAACAAACAAAACTCAGTACTCTCCAAATACGTGATGGGACGTGTTTCTCCGACTATCAACCCCCTTGATAACTGGGGAACTGCGTATACGCAATTCCGGAACATCCATCTTTTTCTTGAAAATGGATTGGGTGATAACATTATTTACAGTTTGTCGGACTCAATCAAAGACAAGAAAATCCGTGATCGTTCGAGAGGTGAAGCCTATTTCCTGCGAGCCTGGTGGGGCATGGAGTTGTTACAGGTTTTCGGAGGACTTACCGACGACGGTCAGGCAATGGGCTATCCGATTATCAACAAACACCTGACCAAAGAAGATCAGGATGACATGGATTTGATGGGCAGAAACAGTTATGAGGAATGTGTATTGCAAATCATCGCGGATTGTGATTCTGCTTTCAAATACCTGCCGTTGAATTATGTAGGCTCTGATGAAGAAACAGGCGTGAAACAGGAAGGACGTGCCAACGGCAAAGCTGCATTAGCTTTACAGTCGAGGGTTGCTCTTTTTGGTGCTTCACCAGCCTATCAACCAACTGGTGCATATGCCATCAGTACTGATTCAATAAATAAAAAATGGCAACGGGTAGTCACCTTGTCGGAAAGGGCTTTGACAACAGGGGCGTTGGGTAACTATGCAGCGCTGACTGAAGCTATGTATGTGGGGTCAACGGTAAACGGAAGTACAAACGCTGAATTTTTATTCCGCAAATGGTTTAATAACAATGCGCTGGAAAGACAGAATTTCCCACCCTTATTCTTCGGACAGGGTCGCACCAATCCATCTCAAAATTTAGTTGATGCATATCCTGCTAAGAACGGTTTCCCGATATCAGATCCGCGTTCCGGATATAATCCCCAAAATCCTTATGTCAACAGGGATAATCGATTTGATTTAACGGTGTATTATAACGGTAAGATTTTCAATACAGATCGTGCATTGGAGATCTATACCGATACGAATGGCGTGAAAATGAGAGATGTTGCAGGTTATGATTATCAGAACACAGTAACAGGATATTATCTGAAGAAATTCCTTTCACCTAAAAAAGATATGTTGTATAATCCGGCAACCTTAGGTGCAGTGAACGACTTCCATCAATTTCCACTATTGCGCAGGGCCGAAGTTTATTATAACTTAGCCGAGGCATTGAATGAGTTGGCTGGTCCAAACGGAACAGTAACCGGGTCAACCCGTACTGCCTATAATATTATCAAGGATATCCGAACCAAAAACGGAATCACAGCTACAACTTATTTAGATGAAATGGCTGCTGATAAAGATAAGTTCAGATCAATGATTTATAACGAAAGAAGAATTGAATTCGCTTTCGAGAACCGACGATTCTTTGATATGAGGCGTTGCCTGTTACCACTGAATGAGCCCATCCGTGGTGTTGAAATAACCCAAACTGCTACGGGATTGGTGTTTAACGGGACTGATCCTGCCGGCACTCCTGTAGTGGTTGAAGTAAGAAAACTGGATGATCCGAAACATTATTATCTGCCACTTCCTTACGATAAAGTGGTGACAAATTCAAATCTAAAACAAAACAAAGGTTGGTAATTGCAACTTTAAAAATTATACATTATGTTGAAAATAAAGCCTGTAAAATCATTGTTAATGGCCCTGCTGCTGTTGTCGTTTGTAGCTTGTGAGCCATACGAAGACTATATAAAAGATTTTGATTATTCAGCCGTGTATTTTGGAACTCAAAAACCATTGCGAACTCTGGTAACCAGACAGGATAAAGACCAGCTTGAATTTAAACTGGGTGTGGTACTGGCTGGCTTACGTGAAAATAAAAACGGGCATTGGGCTACTTTCGAAATAGATACTGTTTTATTAGATTCTATTCCCGGCGCCACTGGCTTTACATTGCTTCCGGCTGACTGGTATAATTTCAGTATCTCAGAAAATAAGATTGAGATTCCAAAGGGAAAATTTCTGGGTGACTTCACCATCAGTATTGATAAAGCAAAGTTTACGGCTGATCCACTGTCACTTACAAAGAATTATGCACTTCCGGTGAGATTGATCGAAACATCTGCTGATTCCGTGTTGCGGGGCAATGATGTGGTTGCCCGGCGGGATTATACCATCCTGGTTGTAAAATACATCAATGAATTTTCCGGGACCTATTATGTCAGGGGTGAGCAGGTTGAACTTGATATCAATGGAAATCCGGTGGAAACTACCAGGAATGAGTACTATCACGTTGACTGGATTAAAAACAAAACACGTGTATTGACTACGGCTGCATTAGATGATTGTGAAATGACCGGAATAGGTATTCAAACTTCAGATAAGGTAAAAGTAACTTTTGGTGCTGATCATGCCGTTACGCTCTCAACAATTACAATTCCTGTTACTGACCGGGGATGTTCCTACGCTGATGGAATATATCGTTTTCAATATGAATATACCAAAGGAGGTAAAACCTACCGGGTAGATGAATACCTGAAACAAAGAAATGATCCCGAAAATGATTTACGTTTTGAAGAATGGTAATTATGAATAAAAAACAACTGACTTTGATGCTGTCAAACGTGGTGTTGGCAGCATTTGCACAGGATCGCCCCAATATCCTGGTGTTAAGTATTGAAGATACCAGTTGGTTTGAATTTCCGGCCTATGGTAATCAGTGCGTGCAAACTCCGAATCTGGATAAAATGGCAAGCGATGGCGTTGTGTTTCAATATGCCTATTCGAACGGTCCCCAAAGTTCACCGGCACGTTCGGGACTGATAACCGGTGCGTATGCGTCAACCTATGCCATGGAGCAACATCGTTCCAGTCCGGCAACACCGGCCGGAATTTTCTATCCGCAATTATTGCGGGATGCGGGTTATTATTGTACCAACAATGCCAAAACGGATTACAATACCACAACCGACAACAAAATATGCTGGGATGAGTGTAATAATAAAGCAAGTTACAACAGTGCTGCACGCCCGGCAAATAAACCCTTCTTCGCGGTTTTTAACTCGGGTATAACACACATGGGACGAATCCGGTCGTATCACACCGACGGAAGACGCGATTTCACGAAAGACGGTATTTTTGTCGACAATGCCCCGCTTCCGGCACACTTGCCCGATATTCCGGAAGTGCGTTCCGATTACGCTTTCCATCTTGAGGGTGTGAAAGATGTGGATGCCTGGGTGGGTTTGTTTATCAACGATCTCAAAAAGAGAGGGCTGTATGAAAATACAATTATATTCTTCTTTAGTGACCATGGAGGCTGTTCACCACGCGGAAAAGGTTATTTGTACGAAACAGGATTGCGTGTACCCATGATTGTTTATGTGCCTGAAAAATACAAAGAACAATATGGTATAAACCCTGAAACCGGGAACAAGCCTGTTTGTTTTGTGGATTTAGCCCCCACATTCCTGCAAATAGCAGGTGTTCAGGCTCCTGAGCGTTATCAGGGAGAAAGTTTCTTTAAACCCTTGGATGGCAGAACCAAATATCAGTATGGTGTTTGTGGCAATCAGGCAACTCATTTTCAGCCCTTGCGTTCGGTTTCGGATGGTCGCTGGAAATATATCCGCAGGTTTATTCCCTATAAACAACATGCTTTGCGAAACTATTATCAGTGGGGTATGCCGGGGAATATCGCCTGGGATTCTATCTATCAAAAGAACCAGACGAATAATATTACGGCCCTGCCGTTTCAAAACAAATATGCAGAAGAGCTATTTGACCTCTCGGTAGATCCTTTTGAAACTAATAACCTGGCTTATCATCCTGATTTTGTAACAGAAAAAGAAAGTATGCGTCAAAAAATTGATGAGTTTGTTACCGGAACCGTAGATTTAGGCTATTTGTTGCCCATGCAGCGCGAAAAGAAAAACAATTACAACTTATGTCGTGCTGTGGGTTATCCCCTGGCTCAGTTGCATCGCCTGGCAAATTTGACCTGTCGTGTGGAAACCTCCGATTTGCCGGAACTAACTACAGCTTTGACCAGTACGTATCAGGAAATTCGTTTTTGGGCAGTTGTCAATATTGCTCAATTGGCTGTGACCGGCAAAATCAATGTAGCGCCGACAGGATTGATTAGTTTACTAAACGATGCTTCTCAGGAAGTTGCTGCTGAAGCGGCTTATGCGCTGTGTTATCTGGGAGAAAAGGAAACGGCCATGTCATATTACATGAATTTGGTAAGAAGCAGGCAGAATTATCATGATGCAGTATCAATGCTTGAGGTGTTGTCGCTGGATGAAAGAGCAAATGAGTTTTTTACACCCGCAATTATTTCCGAACTCAAAACCTATACACCTGTAAAGAATTATGCAAGTCAGAAAGACCTTGGTATCATGATCAGGGGTGTTCTCGCAAACCTGAAAGAATATCCGGCAAACCGGATATATGATCAACCGGTTTACGATGAGGGATTATCGGTCAATAAGACCCGCAGGCCATTGAATCCGGCGCCAGGAGGTTCTTCAACTTCTGAACATTTTTTTTTAGAGAACTTTAAGCCGCTTGATGGACAGAGTAAAGTGCCTCTTACAGAGATGGTTGGTAAAGTTGATAATGCAGGTTGGCTTTGTTCACCAACCGGTGTGTTTGCGCAAAGTTCCAGTACACTGGCAGGTGGTATACGTTTATCATCAACAACAAGTACGCTCGCCTGGATAGAAACACCGGAACTGGATTTGTCGAAACCGGTAATCCTCGAGTTTGAATCAAAGAAATGGACCAAGGAAGGTGAAGGTACGCTTTATGGTGTTGTTGGGGGAGATACAATTATTTATGTAATGAACCCGAACAATACGATATCACCCCGAAAAAGTATTCCATTTGTTGCCGGAGAAAAATCGCGCATTCGTTTTACCGGAACGAAGGTTGCTTCCAATGATATTTGCATTGATAGCATTCGGGTATCCTATACCGATGAACCTACACTCAGTATACCATACAGTAAGGTTGTCGACATGGGAGATGTAAAACCCGGGCATCAATTTAATTATAGCTTGCCGGTAAGTGTACAGAATGGTTATGGTACGGTTAGTTTTCAACAGCCCGATAATGAGTTGTTTTCGATTTCCGGAGAGTCGGTCATTGCGTTCAGTGATGAAATAAATGACAGCCAGATAAATTTTGTATTTAATGCGCCGGAACAGCCGGGAACATATACCTCACGTGTGTCGGTTGATGGAGGTGAGGATTATGGTGTCAGAACAGTATGGCTGAATGCAACCGTAGATCCTGCTTCTGACACTAAAAAAGTATTGGATAAAAATCTGAAGATTCTTATCAGGAATAGAGAAATCAGTATTTATGCCAATGAAATGATGAGCGTTAAGTTGTATGCTGTTTCCGGGCAAATGCTCTCATCTGTAGTTAATAGTAATACCTACTGTACAATTACAGCGCCCGGTGAAGGTTTGTTTTTGCTGAACATTACCGGCGTGTCGGGAAGTGTGATACGAAAAGTAATTGTGAACTGAAAACTCTTTGTATCTTTGACTCATTAACGATATTTATAGTCTGATACCATGTATTTAATGAAATCATTTATCCTTACGCTTGCATTCTTCCTGATACTAAGTCATCCGTTGCGTGCATTGCCGGGTATTTATCAAAATGAATACCAGCGTCCGCTCAGTGTGGCCGATGGTCTGGTTTCGAATGAAGTAAATTGTATTTTGCAGGATTCCAAAGGATTTATGTGGTTTGGTACAAATAATGGTTTGAGCAGATATGATGGATATACTTTCAAGCAATACAAGTCCAACTATCAGCATCCCCTTTTTTTTAGTAATAATGCCATCAGGAGTCTGGCCGAAGACCAGACAAACGGTTTATGGGTAGGCACACTGATGGGATTAAATTTTATCGATTTACTTACAGGGGACGTAATCAGATTTAATCATGAAGTGCTTGACCGTAGTGGCATTAACTCGATTGTTATTGCAGATGATAATACGCCCTATTTCGGTACTACAAACGGTTTGTTTTATTATGACCGGAATTTGAAGCAGTTCATTCAGATAAGAAAGGACCTTAAAGGTCGGGAGTTTAATAGTGTTACAATCAGATGTTTATTGATTGATTCAAAGAATTATCTGTGGATTGGTTCCTGGGAAACCGGATATGATGTGTATAACCTGAATACCCGGTTATTCGCGGATTATCCATATTTGCAGGATAAAAAACTGCTGATTGTGAACTCTTTTTTCGAAGATGAAGCCAATAAT
The DNA here is from genome assembly GCA_022708505.1 of Bacteroidota bacterium. Lineage (GTDB taxonomy): Bacteria > Bacteroidota > Bacteroidia > Bacteroidales > Paludibacteraceae > Paludibacter. Next base: position 11,057 of record JAKIYP010000016.1, on the reverse strand, counting down.
ATATGGCTTTCAACCTGGGACCGGTTTGGTGTTTTCAGAATAGAAAATCCACATCAACCCTCACAAAGTAAACTTACCGTTTTCTATCCGAAACGGAATGAAAAAAGCACCTTTTATCCGGTAGTGTACAGTATCAATCAGGATCGCAACAATGGAAATATTTTGTTAGCGACTTCCAATGGTTTGCAAATCATTCAACAACCGTACAAATTTGACAAAGAGGTGCAACTAAACGCAGCAAACTCCATTAAAGTTTCCAGTGATGAGATTTTTTCACTCTATCGCGACCGGACCGGAATCATCTGGTATTCAATATATGGTGTTGGCATGAATGCGCTTAGTTCAAACCGGGTTCAGTTCGAACAATATAACATGACAGGTCTTATTGATAAGGAAAACTGGTTGTCCTCAGTAACCGGCATTTACGAAGATGATGGCGATATTATCTGGTTAGGTATAAAATCTTTTGTGTTGGGTTTATTTAATAAATCTGATAACTCGCTCATTTTATACAACCAACATCCCGTGCTGAATAAAATTTCAAGCAGGGCGAATGCTATTCTGAGCTTTCATAAACCTCATAAAAAAAATGAGTTATGGCTGGGTACACGTTATGATGGTTTGTATGCAGTAACACTTCAACAACAAAAGGTAGTATCGATTCGGAAAGTTGATTTGGAAGGTATCGACCCCAAAAGTCTGGGAATTAAGATGATTATTGAGGATGAGCAAAATCACTTGTGGATAGCAACCAGTAAAGGTTTGGTACATGCAATCTGGAATGGAGTAAATGAATATGAGGTACGTACCGAAAAGAAAATCGCGGAACAATTCGCGAATCAGATTATCAATACCGTATTGATTGATAATGACAAGAATATATGGGTAGGAACGCAGAATCTGGGATTGTTTAAAATAGTTTTGAATAAAGGGGACTTAAAGATTGATACATTCTCTTTTGAAAACAAACGCCTCAACAACAATGAAGTAATATGCCTGCTCCAGGACTATAAAAACAGGATTTGGGCGGGAACCAAAGGGGGAGGATTGAGTTTGTATCATGCTGATCCGGATCGGTTTGATATCATCGATAACATGAATCTGATTCCTGACGATGCCATTTACGCCATGGAAGAAGATCATTGGGGAAATATCTGGCTGGCAACTGGTAACGGATTGGTAAGTTACAATGAAGATCTGCCCCACGATCAAAAAATCAGGATTTTTTCAGGCAAAGAAGGAATCAGAATTAATACATTTAATGCCAATGCCGTATTTAAAAATAATAACAATGAATTGTTCTTCGGTGGAAGCAATGGTTTTGTGTCCTTTGTCCCTGAAAAAAGCAAGGAAAAATCATTTGCTCCGCAACCTGTCATTACAGGTATTTCGGTAGCGAATGAACTTATCGATAATTTGCCACCGGAGGAAAAGTCAAAGATAACATTGAAACAGACTCCTTATGCAGAACAAATAACGTTGTCGCATAACCAGAAAAACATCCTGATAGAATACTCGTCTCTTTTGTTTGAGAACATCTCGGCTGTAAAGTATGCCTATCAGTTAGAGGGAGTTGATAAAGACTGGGTTTATGTCGATTCAAAAAAACGTTTTGTCAATTACAATAATCTTGCTCCGGGTACTTATATCTTTAAAATTAAATCAGCCAACGGACACGGAGTCTGGTGTGACAATCCGGCTCAGTTGAAAATCAAAATAAAGCCTGCTCCCTGGAATACAATTTATGCATACCTGGTTTATTCAGTCATCTTTTTAATTTTATTTTACCTGATTTCCCGTTTTGTGGTTAATCGGGTTCGCCTGAGAAAAATGCTGGCAATAGAGCAGATTGAAAGGGAAAAATCGGAAGAGGTTCATCAGGCAAAGCTAAAATTCTTCACGAATATCTCACATGAATTCTTCACGCCGATAACCATCCTCAATTGTGCCCTTGACGGCTTAAAGGTTCGACATCCGGAGGAAACCGGTGTTATGCAAAATATGAAAGCCAATATGGACAGATTGGTGAGGTTATTGGAGCAAATCGTAGAATTCAGAAAAGTTGAAACCGGCAACCTCAGGTTAAAAGTGTCAGAAATTGAGATTGTATCGTTTATCAGAGAATTGTGTGATGTGCATTTTGCGCCCTTATCGGTACAAAACAATATTGCACTTCGGTTTCATGCTGAGAGTGAGCAAATCAATGGTTACATTGACCGTGATAAGCTGGACAAGATTATGTACAACCTCTTGTCGAACGCATTTAAGTATAATAAAGAAAATGGTTCTGTTGAAGTTACCATTGCTGAAACAGGTGAGCCCGGAAATCGCAACTTGTCGGTTTCTGTTGCTGATACAGGGTATGGCATTCCCGAGGATGTTAAACAAAACCTGTTTAGGAGATTCTACGAAGGTAATTTTCGTAATTTTAAAGTAAAAAGTATTGGCATTGGGTTGTCATTAACGCATGATTTGGTAAAATTTCATAAAGGAAACATAACCGTGGATTCATTTGAAGGTAAAGGTACGACATTCAGTATTTTATTGCCGATAGAGAAAGATCATTATGATACAAAAGAAATATATCAGGAATATGAGCCGGAAGAAGAGATTATAAGTCAGGAGAAACAACCTGACAAAGGTAATAAATCCTATATTGATGCTCTTGAAGTGACTGAAAAAATGCAATTGTTGCTGGTAGAAGATAATAAGGAGCTGAATGCATTGATATCTGACGCGCTTGAAAGTGATTACATTGTTTTTCAGGCTAACAATGGAATAGAAGCGCTGGAAATCCTGAACGAAAATGAGATAGATATTGTCGTTACTGATGTGGTTATGCCGGAAATGGACGGTATAGAACTAACTGCAAAAATGAAATCGGTGGTTGAGTTTTCTCATATCCCGGTTTTGATGTTATCAGCACGTCAGAATGTGGAGCATAAAGTCGAGGGCTTTGAGGCGGGAGCTGATTCCTATATTACCAAACCATTCGAGATGCCCGCCCTGATTGCCAATATCCGGAGTCTGGTAAAAAACCGTAAACTATTGGCGCAGTCTTTTGCTTTAGATCAGGAATTGATGGATGTTTCGAAATATACCCATAACGATACAGATAAATTGTTCCTGGAAAAAGTCATCGGTCTGATTGAAGAGAATGTGCTTCGTAAGAATTTTACCACCAATGATTTGTATTTCGAGTTGAGTATGAGCCAGTCTACTTTGTACCGAAAATTAAAATCGCTTGTTAATTTATCTCCCAATGAATTGATACGTAAAGTAAAGATTCAGGTGGCCTGTCGCATGTTGCAAGAGAAAAAACTGAATATATCTGAAGTGGCATACGATCTGGGATTTAGTGATCCCAAATATTTCAGCACCATTTTCAGAAAAGAAACGGGCATGAGTCCGACCGAATATTTAAAGCATAAAAACAATTAAAGTGAAATCAATTACAAGCACGATTACAGCAGCCCTTGGGTTAATGAGCCTGCCACTTGTAGCAGTAGAAAAAAATCAACCCAACATTATTTTCTTTCTTGCTGATGATATGGGTATCGGAGATGCGGGATGTTACGGGCAGAAAATCATAAAGACACCCAATATTGATGCACTTGCCAGTTCGGGTGTTCAGTTTATGCAACATTATAGTGGCTCTACCGTGAGTGCGCCTTCCCGTTGTGCGCTGATGACGGGAAAACACACGGGACAGGCCGCCATTCGGGGAAATGGAAGCAGTGCTGTCAGAAATGAAGATGCTGACCTGTCGTTGCCACCTGAAGAAATAACCGTTGCGGAGATTTTGAAAGAAAAAGGATATGCAACCGCCTGCGTAGGTAAATGGGGTTTGGGTGGTCCGCAGTCAAACGGTTCCCCGGTGAATCAGGGATTCGACTATTTCTTCGGTTATCTGAGTCAGGGTGCAGCACACCGGTATTATCCTGAATTTCTGTATGAGAATGAATCGAAGTATCCTTTAAATGGTCAGTATAGTCACACCGTTATCATGCAAAAAGGACTTGAGTTCATTGAGAAAAATGTGACTAAACCGTTTTTTGCCTATTTTGCAGTCACACCTCCGCATGCCGACCTGGATATTCCTGATTTGGGTATTTACAATAATAAGTTTCCGGAAACTCCACACATCAACAATTCGACCAAAGGATATAAAACCCAGTTGCAGCCGAAAGCTGCCTATGCAGCGATGGTGTCGGAACTTGACCGGAATGTGGGACAAATAATTGAACTCCTGAAAAAGAAGGGCATTTACGAAAATACGATTATCATTTTTTCATCTGACAATGGTGTTCATAAAGTAGGAGGTAATGATCCTGATTTTTTTGATAGCAACGGTCCGTTCAGGGGTTACAAAAGAGATTTGTATGAAGGTGGCATCCGTGCTCCGTTCATAGTTTCCTGGAAAAATAAAATCAGTACTCCTCATGTTAGTTATCATATTTCAGCTTTCTGGGATTTTCTTCCTACAGTTTGCGATATCGTGGGTGCCGAAACTCCTAAAGGTGTCAATGGTATCTCTTTTTTACCTGAATTATTGCATGATAACCGTTCGCAGTCAAAGCATGATTATATTTATTTTGAATTTTATGAGCAGGGAGGCAAACAATCCATTCTCAGTGCCGATGGATGGAAACTCATACGATTGCAGGTTGGTAATCCCAAAAAGACTTATGAGGAACTCTACAATCTCAAATCTGACCCGGGAGAGTTAGCCAATGTGATTACACAATATCCGGGGATAGCTGATAAACTCCGTGCAGAAATGGCTGCACAAAGGACAGATAATGCAAATTTCATTTTCAGTAAATAGGATAAAACAAACAAAATACAATACATCCATGAAAACATATTTTGGTATTACAGCCTTAACGCTGACAGCAACATTTACCGGTCAGGCAAAAGAACGTCCTAATATACTATGGCTCACTTATGAGGATACTTCCCCGCATTTTATCGGTTGCTATGGCAATGAACAGGCAAGTACACCCAATATCGACAGACTGGCAAGGGAAGGAGTGCGTTTTGATAATGCTTATTCTACCAGTGCTGTTTCTTCTCCCAGCCGGTTCTGTCTCATCACCGGTGTTCGTACGTTGGGTATGGGAACGGGTAATCACCGGAGTCAGTATGCCATCCCCGATGACATCAAAGGTTTTCCTGCTTATCTCCGTAAAGTCGGATATTATACTTCTAACAATGTTAAAACCGACTATAATATTGCCAATGTAAAACCATTTGTAAAAGAAGCGTGGGATGAGTCATCGAACAAGGCTGGGTGGTGGAACAGGAAGCCGGGACAACCTTTCTTCGCGGTGTATAACAGTACTTCCAGTCACCAGTCACGTACCATGACCAATCCCTGGTCGGAATATAAAGAATTGGTGCTTGATAAGTTGCCTGAAAACGAAGTTATTAAGCCCGGAAATCTCCTGGTGCCCGGTTTTTACCGAAATTCACCCGAGATGCAAAAACATATTTCCAGGGTGTATAATTCCATTCATCTGATGGATAAAGAATTTGGTGAATGGCTTGACCGGCTCGAAAAGGAAGGTTTGAAAGACAGTACCATCGTTTTCTGTTTCAGTGACCACGGTCAGGGTATATCCCGCGGGAAGGGCAGCGCGCTTGGATTGGGGTATCAGGTGGCATTTGTAGCCTGGTTTCCACCCATGTATAAACATTTATCGCCCTGGGGTGATGGTGTGATCACCGATGAGCTGGTGAGTTTTGAGGATATGGCTCCGACGGTGTTGACACTGGCCGGTATTGAAGTTCCCGAATATATGAAGGGACGTGTCTTTATGGGTGAGAAACCACAACCAAAGAAGCAATATGTGTTTTCATCACTGGATCGTACCGATGCCAGCAGTGAACTGTCACGTTCGGTAACCGACGGTCATTATCTTTATACACGTGTTTTTCTGCCATTTCAGCCTTTCCTGCGATGGAATATGTATTATGATGTGAGTGATATGCAGAAAACCATCCGTGCTGATTACAGAAACGGGTTACTTACCCCGGTGCAAAGCGCTATGCTGGAGCCACGCAGTGCCGAATATCTTTATGATCTGAAAAACGACCGCTGGGAAACGGTTAACCTGATTGATAAACCTGAGCTGAAAGCCAAAGCAGAAGAATTACGACAAGTGTTGAGAAAAAAACTGCTCGAAGAAAGAGACGCTCATTTTATACCGGAATATACACTGAAAACTGAAAATAAGATGCCAGTACAACTTGCTTCCGACAATAGTTATTATCCGGTTGAAAAGGTGCTGGATGCAGCTTTGTTGGTTGGGAAAGGAAAAGAAGTGCTGAACTCTCAACTGAAATTGATGCAGGACAAAAATCCGTTTGTGCGGTACTGGGCTTCAATCGGGTTATTTAGCCAGAGAGGAAAATTACGTCATATCATTAAAGATTTGGATAAACTTTACCGGGATGAAAATTATCCTCCTGCTAAAATTAACCTGGCAGTAACTCTTTTTAATAACAGCGACCAGAAAAAATATCGGGAGGCGATTAACGCTTTGCTTAAACAGGAAGATCCTGAATTGCTGAGGATAACACTGCATTTGTTGTTAACAGTTGATCCGGCAAAACAGGTATTGATTGCCGACGAGGTGGCAACCCGTTTGGAGTTGAATAAAAAGGAAAAGAACAAAGAACAGTCGCAACCAAACGAGCTGATGACACTTTTCCTGCATCAGGTGAAAGGAAAGCAAATTGGCAGGGGAGACCAGTTTTGGTGATTTTGGTAAAGGTTTCTATTTTATTAAAGCACCTGTCTTGCGGTCATATTTGTCTTTTGTCAGATATTTTATGTCCCGATAACTTCGTGTTTGTTTTAAATGAGTTTTTAATGTCCTGCGAAATACCAGGTATGCTTTTGATTTAACAACATCATTTTCAGTAGAATTTCCAGAGAATTAACCCGAATGAATTAGTTGTTATTTCACGTATTTACGAATGGTTTTCAATACAATCGGCTCCATGATCGCATAACCTTTCATGTTGGGATGTACTCCGTCAGCGGCAATTTCGGTCGGTAAACCTCCACGTTCATCGACCAATGCTGAATAATAATCTACAAAAGGTATCTTGTTGGCCTCAGCATATGCTTTTATCATTTCATTCAGCAATTTGATGTCAGCTGCAGGAGTCAGCTCCTTGTTCCATCTGAACTCATGAGCAGGTAATATGGAGCACAAAACCGGTTTGATTTTGTGAAACTGCGCCAATTCACACATCGATTTGATGTTTTGCATGATATGTTTATGCGTGATGATGCCGTTGTTCCGGGCAATGTCGTTGGTTCCGGCCATGATAACAACCATTTTGGGTTTAAGGTCAATGACATCAGCCTGAAAACGTGTAAGCATGTGACTGGTTGTTTGCCCACCGATTCCGCGACCGGTAAAACCATTTTCAATGAAGAATTCCGGATGTTGTATGTACCAGCCATCAGTGATTGAGTTGCCCAGAAAAACTACTTTTGCCGGCTTTGACATGGTATCGTTTACGGCTTCATAACGATAAAAACGAGCCCAGTCAGTCGACTTCATTTTTGTTTTTTCTTTTTCAGCAAAATGTTTTTCAAGTTGTTTGTACTGATCCGAATCGAGTGTGATGGAAAGTGATTCTGTGTTTTGACCGCTCAGGCAGTTGATTATCAGTGTGAAAATGATTGTGTTGAATATTTTTCTCATGTGTGTTATATAGTTGATTGTATTGCGCGTTTCCCGACAACAAAGTAAATAAAATGTTTTTAATACTCAAAAATCGTCAGGATTGGAGAGTGGTCTGAGATTTAGGTCACCGTCATTAGCGCACTTAAAATTTTTATTATCAGCTATTTTGTAAATAAAAGAATTATCTTATCTTTGCAGTCCGTTTATTATCCCAGTGTAATAGTTCGTTGTTCTCTGTGTGAATATCCTGAATTTGTGCCGATTAGCCTCATTCAGATTCAGCGGGAAAACCAGTGAAAAAACGACAGTTATTAATTAAAAAACATTTTTATAAAGTGGATACGTTAAGTTATAAAACCATTTCTGCCAATAAAGCAACCGCGCAGAAAGAATGGGTAGTAGTGGATGCTACCGAAATGGTGTTGGGACGTATGGGCTCGAAAGTTGCCAAACTTTTGCGCGGAAAATACAAACCAAGTTTCACCCCTCACGTTGATTGTGGAGATAATGTGATTATTATCAATGCTGAAAAAGTAGTGTTAACAGGTAATAAATGGACCGACCGGATTTATCTTCGTCACACCGGTCATCCCGGCGGACAACGTGAAACGACTCCGGCCAAGATGATGGCAAAAGATCCTGAAAAACTGATTAAGAAAGTAGTGAAAGGTATGTTGCCCAAAAACAGACTCGGAGCTCAGATTTTGAGCAACTTGTATGTGTATGCCGGTCCGGAACATGACAAACAAGCTCAACAACCCAAAACAATCGATTTAAACGCACTTAAATAATCAGTATGGAAGTAGTAAATGCCTTAGGAAGAAGAAAAGCTGCAGTTGCACGTGTTTTCGTAAGCGAAGGAAATGGTCAGATTACCATCAATAAACGTGATTTGAACACTTATTTTCCATCACCGATATTGCAGTATGTAGTGAAACAGCCTCTGAATAAATTAGGAGTAGCTGAAAAATATGATATCAAAGTAAACCTTGATGGTGGTGGTTTTAAAGGACAAGCAGAAGCGTTGCGTTTGGCAATTGCCCGTGCATTGGTTAAAATCAACCCGGAAGATAAACCGGCTTTGAAATCAGAAGGCTTCATGACCCGTGACCCACGCGAAGTGGAACGTAAAAAATCAGGTCAGCCAAAAGCTCGTAAGAGATTCCAGTTCTCAAAACGATAATTTTTCAATATGCCAATTAATTAATTTGCCAATGTGCCAATTAATTAATCTGCTGAATTTTAAAATGTATCAATTGTAGCTCAAATATGTCAGGTTCACATTGGCATCATGGCACATTAGATAATTGACACATTAGTAAATAGTTTAGTATCTAAATTCCCGGGACTCATAGACACTGGATGGCTACCCGGAAATTGATTTTCACAGAAAGTAAACAAATTAAAACAAAACAAATGTCAAGAACAAATTTTGATCAGTTATTAGAAGCAGGTTGCCACTTCGGTCACTTGAAACGCAAATGGAACCCCGCTATGGCTCCTTATATCTTTATGGAGCGTAACGACATCCACATCATCGATTTGCATAAAACGGTGGTAAAAATCGATGAGGCGGCTGCAGCACTCAAATCAATCGCAAAATCGGGTCGCAAGGTTTTATTCGTTGCTACCAAAAAACAGGCTAAAGATGTAGTTGCCGAAAGAGCAAAAGCAGTTGGCATGCCTTATATCACAGAACGTTGGGCTGGTGGTATGTTGACCAACTTCCCAACCATCCGTAAAGCGGTTAAGAAAATGACAACCATCGATAAAATGACTACCGATGGTACTTTCGATAATATCTCTAAACGCGAAAAACTCCAGATTTCCCGCCAGCGTGAGAAACTGGAAAAGAACCTTGGTTCTATCGCCGACCTGACCCGCCTTCCTTCGGCTATCTTCGTGGTAGATGTGATGAAAGAACAAATCGCGGTGAAAGAAGCGCAACGTCTGGGAATCCCTGTATTCGGTATCGTGGATACGAACTCAAATCCGAATGGAATTGATTTTATTATTCCTGCCAACGACGATGCTACTAAATCGGTAGATGTTATCCTGACTGCTTTGGTTGAAGCGATTCAGGAAGGTCTGGAAGAACGTAAGGTTGAAAAAGTGGATGCCGAAGCAGCTGAAGCCCCGGTTGTAAAGGAAAGAAAACACCGCGTTTCAAAACGTCCGAGAACACAAAAAGAAGATGATGAAGCATTGAATGCCAACATCCTGACTAAGTTTGTGAAGGAAGAAGAATAAAAACATTTACGATTTACCATTTACGATTTGGTGCTAAGCTAAAACCTGTGCTCCACTATAAAATGTAAATTGTAAATGAATAAATAGTAAATCAATTAGTTGTTAATAAAAAATAAATATAAGAAATTATGGCTGTAACAATGGCAGATATTTCGAAATTGCGTACCATGACCGGCGCCGGTATGATGGACTGTAAAAATGCTTTGACAGAAGCAGATAACGATTTCGAAAAAGCAATTGAAATTATACGTAAAAAAGGACAGGCTGTAGCTGCAAAACGTAGCGACCGCGAAGCTTCTGAGGGTTGTGTGCTTGCAGCTGCACAAGATGGTTTCGCAGCTATCGTTGCGCTGAAATGTGAAACTGACTTTGTCGCAAAGAATGCTGATTTTGTAGCACTTACTCAATCTATTCTTGATGCCGCTATGGCAGCTAAACCGGCTTCAACGGCTGAAGTGGCTGCTTTAACGCTCGATGGTCGTACAATCGCTGATTTGGTTACTGAACGCTCAGGCGTTACCGGTGAAAAAATGGAACTGGATTATTACGAATTTGTTCAGGGTGGTAGCACAATCTCTTACATTCACCCGGGAAATAAGCTGGCTACTATCGTTGCTTTCGAAGAAAAGGACGTGGATTATCAGGTTGCCCGCGACATCGCGATGCAGGCTGCTGCTATGAATCCTGTTTCTCTCGATCGCACCTCTGTTCCTGAAAAGGTTATCCAACAGGAGCTTGAAATCGGTAGAGATAAAGCCCGTCAGGAAGGTAAACCGGAAGCTATGCTCGACAAAATCGCCGAAGGTCGTTTGAATAAATTCTTCCAGGAATCTACTTTGCTGGAACAGGCCTTCATAAAAGATTCAAAAATTACGGTTTCTGCATACCTGAAAGCTAATAAGGCTACTGCTGTTGCTTTCAAACGTGTAACGCTGAATCAGGAGTAATACTCACACTTGATTTACAATACTACAAAGAGGCTGTCTCAAAAGGTAGACAGCCTCTTTTTTATTGTTTTATTTTTCAAAAAATGGCATCAATTAATTTGCTTATTTGTATGATATTTTATATCTTTATGGCTGTAAATCAAAGATGTAAGTT
>JAKIYP010000015.1 GCA_022708505.1 Bacteroidota bacterium | reverse complement strand
CAATGTTGTTCTTTGCTGTTATTGTATCCGTTCGTTATCGTTAAAATTGTATCGATTTCCTAAAATAGTGAAAAATTCTAAAATGATAAGCAATAAAAGATCTTAAAGGTTATCAATAGATTGGCTTTATGCCCCATTTTACAAGGGTTTGAAGTTGATTAAAATGAAACACAGGGAATGATCTTCGGATTGGATGGAGAAATAAAATATCAATTTATTTTTCTTATCTTTGCCCGTCATATAATCAAATCACGATAAGTTGAAGAATATGGGTAAAATAATCTCATTGGCAAACCAGAAAGGAGGGGTAGGGAAGACTACGACAGCTATTAACCTGGCCGCATCGCTGGCTTCTCTGGGACAGAAAGTGTTGATTGTTGACGCCGATCCGCAGGCAAATGCTTCGTCAGGGTTAGGAGTAGACATTCGTACGCTCGAGTTCACAATTTATGAATGTCTCATTGATGGGGTGCCAACGCAGCAGGCGATACATGAAACTCAGATCAAAAATCTGGATATTATACCTTCTCATATTGATTTAGTCGGTGCCGAGATTGAGATGCTGAATATGGAAAACAGGGAACGTGTTATGGAACGTTTGCTGAATCCGCTGAGAACGGTATATGATTATATCCTGATTGACTGTTCTCCCTCTCTTGGCTTGATTACCGTAAACTCATTAACCGCATCAAACTCAGTGATAATTCCGGTTCAGTGTGAGTATTTTGCTTTGGAAGGAATCAGTAAGCTGTTGAATACCATTAAGATAATAAAGAGTAAACTCAACATGGGACTTGAAATAGAAGGTTTTTTATTGACCATGTATGATAACCGGTTACGTTTGGCCAATCAGGTATTAGCCGAAGTGAAAAAACATTTCGAAGGCATGGTTTTTGAAACGGTTATCAGCCGCAATGTGCGACTGAGTGAAGCGCCGAGTCATGGGATGCCGGTTTTACTTTATGATGCAGAATCCAAAGGTAGTACCAATTATATGGATCTTGCAAAGGAATTAATACAGAAGAATATTTGATTTTAATTTTTCACCACATAAGTCACATGAGTACACGTTAGTTTTTGTCAAACGACAAAAGTTTGATGTTTTGATTTAAACTTTTGACTTTTGACTTTCGACAGTTGTAAATCATGTGGTTAACATACATAAAAGAATAAGCAATTTTATGGCAAAAACAACAGGATTAGGGAAAGGATTGGGGGCACTGATTGATACGGATAATTTTAATGCCGTAGGTTCGTCGTCTATCAGTGATGTTGATCTTAACCTGATAATCACTAATTCCAATCAACCCCGTACCTATTTTAACCAGGAAGCAATGGAAGAACTCGCTGCTTCCATTCGGGAGTTGGGTGTGATTTCCCCTGTAACCCTGAAGAAAAACAATGACGGAACTTACCTGATTATTGCTGGCGAACGTCGTTACAGGGCATCGAAAATGGTCGGATTGAAATCGATTCCGGCTTATATTCGTACTGCTGCCGATGAGCAGGTAATGGAAATGGCGCTGATCGAGAATATTCAGCGCGAAGATCTGAATGCCATTGAAATCGCATTGTCTTTTTATCGTCTGATGGAAGAATATAAGCTTACTCAGGAACGTCTTAGTGAAAGAGTGGGCAAGAAAAGAGCAACAATTGCCAATTACCTGCGTTTGCTGAAGTTACCTGCCGAAATTCAGATGGGCATCAAAGATAAAAAAATTGATATGGGACATGCAAGGGCTATACTGGGACTTACTGACCCGGTAGCTCAGCTTCATTTGTATGAAATGATTATCAAACAAGGATATTCGGTGAGAAAGGTGGAAGAACTGGTGCGTAAGTATACTGAAACAGGAGCTTTTGAAAAAGTTGTTCCGGTGAAAACAAAGGTGAATCTGACTGAATACAAAGAACTGAAACATCGACTTGGAAAACTTTTTGACACTAAAGTTCAGCTGACATCCGACGAGAAAGGAAAAGGTAAAATTACCATATCTTTTAAAGATGATGATGAATTATCCCGCATCATGGAACTATTAGATACGATTGACAGAAACTAATAACAACCGAAGTAATTGTGTTTGAGCAACCAAAAATAGGATTGATTCTGCTGATTGTGCTTTTTCCTTTTTGTCTTTCAGCTCAGGATAATACTATTGTAAATGCTCAGGATACAGTCCAGTCGCTGCGGCGCCTTGACTTGTCTGAACCCCTGATCGTTCCGGTTGATGAAAAAGAGGCTCCGGTTCAAATGCAAACGTATAAGCCGGATCCTGTACGCGCCATCTGGCTGGGTGCTGTAATTCCGGGTTACGGACAAATACTGAACCGGAAGTACTGGAAACTCCCGATTGTATACGGTGGTTTTTTAGGTTGTTTTTATGCGATTAACTGGAATTCAAAACAACTGTTGTCGTACAAAAATGCTTATCTTGATATTACAGATGCCGACGATAATACCAATAGTTTCCTGGAAATAATTCCACCGGGTTATACCATTGACAGCTATGGGGGGAAAGATGCTTTTACAAATTTGTTGAAAAGCGGAATGGACAAATCGAGATACAACAGAGATCTCAGTATCATCGTTTCGATTGCATATTATGGTTTAACATTAATTGATGCGTTTGTGGATGCACACTTATATGATTTTGATATTTCTCCGGATTTATCACTCAAATTGAGACCATCGATCATCAATGACAGATTTACAATGAATCAAATGCCTAAAACATCATTTTCTTATGGGTTAACAGGCAGTATAAAATTTTAATAGAAGAATGTTTTTAAAGAAGTCTTTTATACTCGTATTATTGCTGCTTCAAGGAATCTCATTATTTGCTCAGTCGGATTTTAAGCTGATTGACGATACAAAAAAAACACCTGTTGCTGACAGTATTCCTGTTCCCGATGAAGTTACCTACGCGCTTGATCACATGCTTTCAAACTGGTTTGTAAGTAAAACCAGAAAATCTAATTGCGATACTACCCGTTTTGATCATCATGTGCCTGATTCTGTCATCAGTACACGTCTCAGGTTGATGCCCTGCGTGATGGAAATGCCTTTTAATAATTATGTGCGGTCATTTGTCGATCTATATACGGTAAGGAGGCGAAATCAGGTCAGTTACCTGCTTGGACTGGGAGATTATTATTTCCGGCTGTTTGAACAGGTCCTTGATAAAAATAAACTGCCTATTGAACTCAGATATCTTCCTGTTATAGAATCGGCGCTTAATCCGACGGCTATTTCAAGGGCAGGCGCTGCCGGACTATGGCAGTTTATGACAGCTACGGCCAGAATGTACGGACTTGAAATAAACAGCCTGGTAGATGAACGAATGGACCCCTATAAATCAACGCATGCCGCTGCGAGATACCTGAAAGATCTTTATGATATTTATGGTGACTGGCATCTGGTTATTGCAGCGTATAACTGCGGCCCCGGGAATGTAAACAAAGCTATTCGGAGAGCCGGTGGAAAACAGGATTACTGGGCTATTTATCCTTTCCTGCCTGCTGAAACCAGGGGGTATGTTCCCATTTTTATTGCGGCAAATTATTCTTTGTACTATGCTAATGCGCATAATATATGTAAAGCAACGATTGATTTTCCCAAAGCGGTGGATACGGTTATGATTAATCAACGGGTTCATTTTGATCAGATTGCATCTGTGTTGAATATGCCTAAAGAACAGATTAAAATGATGAATCCTCAATATAGAAGAGAAATTATTCCGGGTGATTTAAAACCTTATGCTGTTGTATTACCGATGAAAATGACGGGTATGTTCATCGATAAAATGAATGAGATAGTTGCTTATAAAGCAGACTCTTTGGTTAATAACCGCAGGGTTGAAGTATCGATACCGAAAGCAGCAGCTTCTTCATCTGGTAGTAAAGTGATTTATCATACGGTTAGAAAAGGCCAGACATTAAGTGGTATTGCTGCCCGGTACGGAGTGTCAGTTACACGGATAAAGCAATGGAATAATCTGAGAGGTTCGATGATACGTCCGGGGCAACGCTTAAAGATTAACAAATAATAATTTGTTATGTTATGGAAAAACTATTTTACTCTATTGCAGAAGTGTCGAAGATGTTGAACATCAATGCTTCCAACTTGCGCTTTTGGGAAAAAGAGTTTAAGCAATTAAAGCCTAAACGAAATGAAAAAGGCACCCGTTTTTATTCTGAAGATGATATCAAACTGGTTAAGCAAATCATGTTTCTGGTTAATGAACAAAACTTGACTTTGGAGGGCGCCCGGCAAAAATTGAGTCAGAAAAAAGACCACGTGGCTAAACAACAAGAGCTGATTGAGCGTTTAAAAAGAATCAAAACAGAATTAAAGGGAATTTCAAAAGCGCTTGGTACTGTTTAGATCTTTATGTTTAGTATGTTTAATAAGATTTTATTGTAATGTTAAAGAAATTTACAATCTTGTTGCTTGTCTCTACTATCCTTCTGGGATCGGTTTCAGCAACAAAAAAACCGGAGAATGTTATTCTTTTAATCGGAGATGGAATGGGAATGGCGCATATATATGCAGCCATGGTCGCAAATGGAAATAAACTCGAATTAGAACGATGTAAACATGTTGGATATTCAAAAACATATTGTGCTAACCGGTTTGTAACGGATTCGGGTGCAGGCGGGACAGCCCTCGCTACCGGAGTAAAAACCAATTACGGGATGATTGGAATGAGCCCCGACTCAGTTGCCGTAGAAAGTATCCTGGAACAAGCCGATCGTAATGGCCTGGCTACCGGAATAGTTGTTTCCTGTGCTATTACCTATGTTACTCCGGCTACGTTTATTGCTCACCAGTTTCATCGAAGTATGTACGAGGCGGCTGCGGCTGATTTTCTGAAAACAGATATCGATGTTTTTATCGGCGGTGGCAGAAAGTACTTTGAATCGCGTAAAGATGGCCGGAACCTGATACAGGAATTAAAAGACAAACAATATCAGATTGCTTATGACCTGAATGAGGTGAAAAAAATAAACTCGGGGAAGCTGGCAGGATTAATTCATGAAGATCAACCACCTCCCATGCCTGAACGTGGTGATTTGCTTCCCGATGCGACGGTTGTTGCAATTGATATACTGAATAAGAACAAAAAAGGTTTTTTCCTGATGGTGGAAGGCTCACAGATCGATTGGGCGGGTCATTCCAATGATATCGAGCAAATTATCAGGGAAACACTGGATTTTGACAAGACAATAGGTAAGGTGCTTGATTTTGCTGAAAAAGATGGCAATACACTTGTTGTAATTACCGCAGATCATGAAACAGGCGGATTAACATTAACTGATGGTAGTATTGAAAAAGGCAAGGTGAAAGCTAAATTCTCAACAAAAGGTCATTCGGGTGTGCCTGTGCCGGTATTTGCATTCGGACCGGGTGCGGAAGAGTTTACTGGCTTCATGGAAAATACCGATTTTAAAGGAAAAATTGCAAAACTCCTGAATTTGAAGTAGCTGTTTTTGCTGATTAAAATTTTAAACCCTGACTGATATTTGTTGAGAGCTATCAGTCAGGGTCCTTGTGTAAATAAGTTGTATTATCTTTTATCTCAGAATCGTTTGTGCCCGGTCAGGACCTACCGATACAATTTTAATAGGCACTTCCAGCTCCTCTTCCAGGAAATTCAGGTATGCGTTGAATTCTTCCGGAAATTCATCCTCCGATTGCATTTTTGTCATATCCGTTTGCCATCCTGGTAATTCGGCGTAAACGGGCTCGATGTCTCCCTCGATCGAGTAAGGGAATTCTTCTGTGATAACATCATTGATTTTATACGCCACGCAAGCTTTGATGGTTTCGAAAGCATCCATTACATCACTTTTCATCATGATAAGCTGTGTGACGCCATTAATCATTATCGCGTATTTCAGGGCAACTAAATCAACCCAGCCGCAACGACGCGGACGACCGGTTACCGATCCGAACTCATTGCCGTTTTTGCGCATTAGATCTCCTGTTTCATCAAAAAGCTCTGTCGGGAACGGGCCACTACCAACGCGGGTACAGTAAGCTTTAAAAATTCCGTATACTTCTCCGATGTTACGGGGTGCAATACCCAACCCGGTACAAGCTCCGGCGCAAATGGTGTTTGAGGATGTCACAAAGGGATATGATCCGAAATCAACATCCAGCATGGTTCCCTGTGCTCCTTCTGCCAATACTTTCTTTTCTGCTTTGATGGCATTATTAACTACATGCTCACTATCAATAAGTTCAAACTTTTTGATACATTCTATGCCTTCAAACCAATCTTTCTCGAGTGTTGCCAGATCGTAGTCGAAATCATATTGTGTCAGCAGATCTTTATGCCTTTTGATGGCAGTATTATATTTTTCCTCAAAATTGTGCAGTATATCACCAACCCTTACCCCGTTACGACTGACTTTATCAGTGTAAGTAGGACCGATACCTTTTCCGGTTGTGCCGATTTTTCCGGCTCCTTTCGCCGATTCGTATGCCTGGTCGAGTAAACGGTGTGTCGGCAAAATGAGATGTGCCTTCTTAGAAATTTTCAATCTTTTGGTCAATGGGTGTCCTGATGCTTCAAGAGCTTCAACTTCAGCCTTGAAAAGAGCTGGGTCAAGCACTACTCCGTTGCCGATTATATTGAGTTTGTCTCCCTGAAAAATACCGGAAGGAATAGAGCGCAGCACGTATTTCTGTCCTTCAAATTCGAGTGTGTGACCTGCATTGGGACCACCCTGGAACCTTGTTACCAAATCATAACCGGGAGTTAATACATCTACTACTTTTCCTTTTCCTTCGTCACCCCATTGGAGTCCTAATAATACATCTACTTTCATTGTTATTGTTATAAATTATTTTTTACTGCATTTTTTACATACCCCATAGATATAAAGGGAATAATGCGTGCTTTGAAAATTGGCGAATTCTTTCGACTGAATAGCTTTCTTTATTTTTTTATCAGTGAACTCCTTGACCTTTCCACACACGATGCAAACAGAATGATTATGAATGTTAGCGCCGATTGATTTTTCATATTGAGCGGACAGTCCGTCAAACTGGTGTTTAATGACGAGACCGGCTTCTAAAAGTAAATCAAGCGTGTTGTATACGGTAGCTAAACTGACTCTGTATTCATTTTGCATGCTTTCATAAAGTTTTTCAGCATCAAAATGGCCTTCAAGGGTATATATTTTTTCCAGTATAGCAAATCTTTCAGGGGTCTTTCTGTGTTTATGTCTGACCAGATATTCCGTGAATATATTAATGATGGTGGAACTTTCTTCTTTCATTGATACTGATTAAACCACACAAAGATAAGGCATTTTTCAGAATTTCTCATCCAGATATCCTAAAAATATTAATTCTTGTTCTACTGTCCGGAAGATGTGATTTCTTCCGGCTATTTTGTCATCCTTGAATGACTGGATACTTTTGTGTATTGTTTGTGCCGTTTCTCTATCTTTCCGGGTAAGTCGTGCCAAACAAAGTGCTATCGTATTATGTAAAGTGCTCTCTTGTTCCGGTATTTGCATTTGAAGTATGCGCTGCATGATTTTATTCATTTCAGCTGTGCCCAGTTGCTTGTATATTCGTAACAACAGGCTGAAACCGAATATTTGTTGTTGCATGTTTTCAGACAGAATACAATTCTGACCAAAGTCGGCTGCGAAAGGCAGGTGTTGAAATAAATTCATGCAAACCTGTTCAATTAATTCAATGTTATTACATTTGTTTGACCAATGGGTCGCAATTTCCGGCGTAAATGTTTCTACAGGTTGCAGGAGTGATGCAAGTATCATGGTTTCACGTATTTCAAGCAGCCACAGTCGTTGTGCTAAATCATGGTTTTTTGTGTAATTCTTTGCTAAATCTCTGAGTCTGGTAATTGAAACTCCATAATTTTTTTTGTAGACGATGCCATGTTCTTTCATCGAATCAGCAACGATACCATCCATCGAGAGCCTGATTTGTCTTTTTATAAGGTTGATTTGCTGGTCTAATTCAGAATTTGTAAGTAGAAATTTCATTTGAATGTTTGTGTATGTGTTTGATAATTAGTTTAATGTAAAATTTATTTTAATTTTGTCAAAATCACTTGCATATAACTTTTTGCTGTATTATCTTTGCAGCTCGAAAACATGGTGGTTATAGCTCAGTTGGTTAGAGCGTCGGATTGTGGTTCCGAAGGTCGCGGGTTCGAGCCCCGTTTTCCACCCCAGGTTTAAAAACCCGTAAAACCATAAAGTTCATCAACAAACTTTATGGTTTTATTTTTTTCCTTTCTCCTTGTGAATTTGCCTTAAATAAAAATCTATCAATATCTTTTTCTTCATCAAAAGCAAAGGTAATGAAATTATAAAATTTCACCGACAGGATTTATAAAAATTTCATCTGTAAACTATAATACCTAAACTAACAAACCCTTCCTTTTAATTCTTCTGGAACATCTTTTTGTTTATTGAAACAAATATTACCTCGGCGATTACGAAGAAGAGACGGATAATCTTGGAAATATTAAGAAAATCCATTACCTTAGCAGCGGTGCTATACTCATCAATACCAACGGTGTAGAGACACTGTATTATGGTTATGCTGACTATCAGGGAAACCTGTTAGCCCTTACAAACGAATCCGGTACAGTAGTAGAACGCTACGCTTATGACCCGTGGGGGAAACGCCGCAATCCTGCGGACTGGACGCAGGATGATACCCGCATGAGTTGGATTATCGACCGTGGCTACACGATGCACGAACATCTCGACCAGTTTGGGATTATTAACATGAATGGAAGGGTGTATGATCCGTTGACGGCGATGTTCTTTAGTCCCGACCCGTTTGTGCAAGCTCCAGGTGATTGGTTGAATTATAACCGGTATGCGTATTGCTATGGAAATCCATTTAGATATACCGATCCAAGCGGGGAGTTGTTTGAAAAGTTTTTTCATTGGTTGTTTTATACAGATGCAGGATACGAATTTCAAAAGATCTTTTCTCCGATAGCTTATCATAAAATTGACATACAAGGTAGTGATGTAAATGGAAAGGGTTATGAGATATCATGGGGTGTACCTAAGCTAATTCCATTGAGTTATCGTAAACATTCAGGTAAAGTGACATACACAAGTTATTATGATGGCAGTGTTGTGGGAGAAGTAACGCATAAAGGAGGAGAATGGGCACTAAATGGTTATATATTTGGTATACCGGCAAGTTTAACTTATTCGGGAACAACTTTTCATAGCGATGGTTTTACCGACCAAACTACCAACATGATAACTTTTGGGAATCCATTTGTTAATATAAAATATGAGAATGACTATATGTTCGGCATTGAGTTACCCGGAGTTCCCAAAGGAGATAGTGACAGCCATCGTACGGTGGCATTGCAAATCAATGTCGGACCTTTTAGCGCGGGAATGAATATCTTTACGGGAAAGCCGGGAATAAATAAAAAAAATGATGAGAATGTTACTCTGATTAATGGTCATTTAACATACGTTGCAAATTCAACCGGTGATCCTGATGAATACCGTGCTGGTATTTTTTACGTTGGATTCGGGTCAAAAAGAAAAGGAATTAATTCAGAAAAGTTACGCGCATTGGTTCAAAACGGTATACATTTCTTTACAGGAGATCCATATTTTCGTATGTTAGACCGTCCAACCACTTCTTATTGGTATAATGGATATTCATCCGGAACAACATTATGGTAAATTATTAAAAATCAAAAATATGAAAACACATGTATTTGTTATATGTTTATTATATATTTTAGCATTTTCTTGTTGTGAAGATGAGGACCTGACTATAAAAAAAACTGCTTATACAGGAGATGAAATTAGATTGGGCGGTTGCTATTATGGAATAAACATCACAGATAGTAATTATGCAACTTATATGTTTTTTTATCAAGACGGTGTAATGCTTTCTTTTAGAGATATTTCAGACATAACTTCACTAAATCAATTTATGTATCTTGATGATATAAGAAAAGAAAAAACTATGTGGAGTGTGTTTAGTATCAATGACAGTGTAATTACCACTCAGGGATGGGGTCAACCCTGGGGGCATGGACGGCCGTTAGTTACAGATTACGGGAAAATTATAAACGACACAACTATTTTATGGTATAAACAAGAGAATACAAGAACTGGAACATATGAATATAATAGTGTAGTCAATTTTCGAAAATTCAGCCCCAAACCTGATAGTACTAATGTATTTATAAAATAACCAACTTAATCATTTCATGTTATGAAAAAGCACCTATTATTTATTTGTATATTAAGCCTGTTTGTCAGTTGTTTCGAATTAGAAGATAATGATTCGGTTTCAGTTTCGTTTTATGTTAAAAATACGGCTGAAAATCCGATTTCTTTTGGTACAACAATATGGAAATTTTCGCAAATCAACGGGATGTACAAAGTGACAAATGATTATACAGTTAATTCGGGCGATAGCGTGCTGGCACGAAAAGCAACTTATAGTAGTGATGTGATTGAACCCAACAAATGGTTTGAAAGTTTTGTAATAACGCCGGTTGAAGGAATTGAGATGAATAACCCGAATCTGGCAGAGAATTGGGTTAAGTATATTAGAGATGGATTGCCGGTTTATGTATTTACATTAAATCAATAAAATATAGCAACAACACAACGGCGCTAACCAACTCACTCAGATGCAGGCTATGAATTACAGAAATACTTTTCACCATTAGCCATTCGTATAAAAATGGTTAATGGAAATGAACGTAAATTTATCAGCATAGAGGTATCTTTCGGAGTTCCTCAAATACTTCCTTTAAGCTACAGAAAACACGTAGGAGCAGCCTATTATTGGAGGGATTATGACAACATGTATTCCGGATGGGAAACAAGTTATGGAGCAGAATGGGGAGGTGGTGTTCCAGGTGTTACTGCTATTTTCTCAAGAACATTTTACGATCGGGAAGGAGAAAAATTTGACCAATACCGTGATGTCTGGAAATTAGGAAATCCATTATATAGTTTACAGGTAGAAAATGATGCGGATATGAATGTATTAAACTTACCTGGGTTACCTAAGCACGAGGCTTCCGACAAACACATGAGTTCTGAAATTCGAATTCGGTTATTTGGATTTATTGAAGTTGGAAACACTACGGTTACGGGAAGGTCTTATCCCCATGCCACCATCAACAATGGATTAGTCGATCAAGGACCATATGGGACGTATGTAGCCAAGGGAGATCATAATCCAGATGAATACCGTGCAGGTATTATATGTATTCAAATAGGTTCTTTCCGTTTCGGCTACAACAGTGAAACCATACGTGATAGAACCCAAAATTGGGCGCATGACAATTGGTTTGCGACACCGAGATTTAAGAAACTGAATAGGCCGGGAAAATGGTTTTGGGAATTTTATTATTAAAAATCTTATGCTAAAATATATGAAACGAATAATTCTTATACTACAAATGTTATTGTTACTTACTGGTTGTAAAGACTTGTTTAGAAAGGATGATGAGCTCTCATTTGTGAGAACTCCGAATACAAGCAACAAAATAAGACTTGATGGTTACTATTACAAATATAGTGACCTTAATAGAGTTGTCATAAGTATTTATTATCAAAATGGGGTTGTTTATTCTAATAGCAAATTTAGTGATCTTAATTCTTTTGAGACAAAGGTAAATGATGGAAATGGGATCACCAGCGAATCAATAAAAATTCAATGGGAGCTATACTTAATCAAAGAAGACTCAATATTTACAAATGGATTAGCCATTTTGTCAGGAGCGCTTTATTTTTCAGAAATGTTTTCGAAAGGTATCATATTAAACGACACAACCATTCTATTTAAAGAGACAAAATTTTCAAATGGAAATATAGATTCTTATAACGACACACTTCATTTCAAACAATTCAATCCGAAACCTGATAGTACAAACGTGTTTATAAAGTAGCACATCTGATCTTCAATATCTTATGCAAAATTCAAATCTAATACTATTAATACTTCTATTCCCATTTTTCTTGCATTCACAGCATGCTGATGCTCAAAAATCTTCCTGGAGTCTTCAAGCGGGTATGATGGGATTATATTTCAACAATGAAATCAGATTTTCTGAAAAATTAGCCTTACGGAATGAAACGGGTATTGAAATGACAAGTCGTACTTTACTCTGCAATAAAGATATTCCTTTTGTTATTACCACTGAGCCAAGATTCTATTTTTCCGGATTAAATGCCGATAAATCCTGGTTATTATCCTTGAAGACGAGTTATCATCCTCAATATTTGTTGATTTCAAGAGGAACATACAAAAGTGATGTTTCGATTGTGCCTACCATCGCTGTAAGATATAAACTCGGGAAACATTTCACTTATGAATGTGGAGTTGGAATAGGATATGGATATATTTTCAGGTCAACAGTTAACCCTGCATGTCCGAACTCTTCGTATTCGAATGAACAAGAGCAATCAACCCACTATGGTAGTGTTTTGGCTTTTAACTGTGTATTAAGGATAGGTTATACGTTGTAACAAAACCATAAAATTCAGCAATAAACTTTATGGTTTTATTTTTTCGATTTGTTCTTCTTCTGAACATGCTGTTCCGGCTTGGGTTCTGATGTCAGATTTGTGGCCGAATACAGGTCTGTAAACTGATAGCCGGCATTCTTTAAACTTCCGATGATGGTTGAAAGGCTGTTGTATAACTTATCTTTCCTTCCCGGGTTGGTTCCAAAATGAAATTGCAGGATATACCCGTTTAATCCGTTAGATCTTTCTACCTGCATGATTCTATCCATAATTTCTTTGGTTGAATAGTAATTTTCTCTCATTTCGGGAAATGTGTAGTCGAGATTCGAGTAGGTGCCGGGGGTAGAGCGAACCAGATAGATGCCTGCATCTTTACACCATTTGCTGATACTGTCGTTGTATAATTCAAAAGGTGGATTGAAAAACGGCGCCTGTTGTTTGCTGATTCCCAGTTTTTTTAATACAGCATAATTTTCTTTCAAATCGTTTAGAAAAGAAGTTTTACGCATGTTGGAAGCAGAGATCCCGTTCCAGTCGGCAAGTTGCTCATAGTGATTTGTCGCCGGCCCGATGTAATGACCGTCTTTTATAAGCTTTTTAACTTTTTTGGCATTGCCTGCTTTTCTTAAAAAATCTCCTGAAAAGAAGAAAGATGCTTTAACTTTATGCCTGTTCAGTGTTGACCTGATTTTCTTATAGCCATCAGTATATTGGTGACCGGTGAAAATAATGGCTATTTGTTTTTTATCAGGATTAAAGCGGTTGATACCACCCCGGTCGTATTGGTTTTTGTCAAAGAATTCTTTCTTCTCACCGTTGGCCTGACGAACAGTCAGCAAATGTATCAAAGACGCTGTTGCGTCAATATTGGGCTGGTTGGTAATAAAATCATTGACATGATCGTGGTAAATAGCCCATTCAGTCTGATATCGTTCGAAAGCACCATCGTATGTTTGTCTTTCAGTTTCTGTGTTTTTGAGACATAAATTGCTGATTGCGCCGTTTACGAGAGCTCCGGATATGATTTTATCTGATTCGATATAGATTTTTGAATGGGGGTGTTGTGGAGTCAATCCGTTTTCAGGTAGACCTGTAACCATGGAAATTCCCCAGGGATTACAGCCGAAAATCCAGTTGAAAAGAGCATCTTCCATGTTGACAAATGTAGTGTCTCCTGTTTGTTTTCTATATGTAAAACACAGGTTATGCAGCGCTGTAATTTTATTGTTTGAGTTCTCGGATAGGCTTACCCCGATGTTAAAAGGATTTTCCTGAGCGGTTAATCTGGCCCTGAGTAGGGCAATATGCATGTTATGCTGATAGTTCTTTTTAATAAGCGGGTTTTCAACCTGCATCAGTAAAAACGGACTCCAGTTTAGATAGGGATAAAATTGCAGAGGTTTATCGCAATTTGAAAAAATCCATTGGGGAACAGGTTCTGCTGCGCCAAAGTCCAAGGCATCCTGCAAATATTCGCTGTTGTAGTTAATGAAATATAAGTGAGTTGCAGCCAACTGCATATCATCTTTCCAGTTCTCCTCTGTCAGGATGTCTTCAAGGTTATTCAAAGATGCGGTATGGATGTTTTGCCTGGCAAAGTGATAGATTTCAGTAGCTCTTGTGGCAAGATCGGCAGAGAGAGCAGGGAAAAGGTTTTTGAGCACATCAGAAGCCAGCGCAAATGTAGCAACCAGTTTTCCGTTAACCACAGGATTTTCTGATTTGTAATTTACTTTCGAAAGCCAATCCAGTCCCCATTTGGCCTCGTCTATTATATCAGGAATGCCGTTAGGTTGTTTTTTACCGTAAAAATTAACCAGATCGCTAAAGACTTCCGGGTGTTGATTGTAAGTGTAAAGCAACTGATACGTCACAGCTGCATTAACTACTGCGCTTCTGTTTTTATTGGATGCATCGTACCACCAGCCTCCGGATACGTCATCGCCGAAACGTTGTGAGTGAATATATCCGATCAGTTTGTCAGTAGTATTGATATATAGGTTTTGGTTGATGTATATCGTCGGCGAATAAGTATCTCCCGCTTTGATATAAAAAGCGCCTTCCTGTTTAAACGAGCTGAAATCAATAATATAATTACTGTTGAACTTATCAAAACTTCCCCATGGTTGAATTGTTTGCAGGGTGGCGCATAGCTCATTTGTCAGTGCATCGTGTATGGTGATAACCTGCAATTTGGTGTTTGACTCGCTTATAAATACAGCCTTTTTTGTTGCTTCAGGAAGGTATCCCAATTGGTTGATTCTGATTCTGGAACCAGCTCCAAAAACAGGAGCAATCGTCATAATCAAATATAGAAACAGGTATATTCGTTTTTTCATCATATAAAGCAAGCTATTTACGGCAAATTTAGATAAATTTCGTATATAAAGCAAATGCTTATATATTACAAAAAAAAGTATTACTTTTGCAGACTGAAAGATTATAAAGTCATTAATTTACAATGCTTCGATGTAACGCGAGTTCCATCAGACTTAAAAAATTTAAATTTATCGTATGAAGGTATTAAAATTCGGCGGAACATCCGTAGGTTCTGCTGCACGAATCAAAGAGGTTGCAAAGTTGATTTGCGATGGGGAACAAAAAATTGTAGTTTTGTCGGCCATGTCGGGTACAACTAACAGTTTGGTTGAGATAGCTGATTATTTCTACAAGAACAACGCGTCCGGAGCATTGGAACGCATCAACGCGCTGGAACAGAAATATGAGGATGTTATAGAAGAATTGTATTCGAAAACGTCTTCAAAATCTGATGCACTTGAATTGGTAAAACGTCATTTTGATTATTTGCGTACTTTCTCGAAAGCTGTATTCACGATTTTTGAAGAGAAGGCTATTCTGGCACAGGGAGAATTGATTTCTACCGGCATGTTCCAGATTTACTTAGAAGAACAGGGTGAAAGTTCCGTGTTGCTTCCTGCGCTTGACTATATGAGAATAGATAAGAATTCAGAACCGGACACCGCTTACATCGCTGAGAATCTGGCTAAACAGCTGGAGGTTAATCCCGGGAAAACTTATTACATTACCCAGGGTTATATTTGTCGCAATTTCTATGGTGAAATAGACAACCTGCAACGTGGTGGCAGCGATTATACAGCCTCTTTGGTGGGCGCTGCAATCAAAGCTGCTGAAATCCAGATCTGGACTGATATTGACGGAATGCATAACAACGATCCGCGTTTTGTGGAAGGAACAAAACCGGTTCCATATTTGAACTTTGAGGAGGCTGCTGAATTAGCTTATTTTGGAGCTAAGATCTTACATCCAACCTGTATTCTGCCGGCCAAACTGAATAACATCCCGGTGAGGTTGCTGAATACCATGGATCCGAAAGCGCCCGGAACTTTAATCTCTTCAAAAAGTAATAAGTCCGGTATAGAGGCAGTTGCAGCGAAAGATGGGATTACGGCAATTAAGATTAAATCCGGCAGGATGCTGCTTGCTTATGGTTTCCTGAGAAAAGTGTTTGAGATCTTTGAATCATACCAAACGCCCATTGACATGGTTACCACCTCTGAAGTAGGAGTTTCTGTTACGATTGATAACACGAAAAATCTGAAAGAAATTGTGGATAATCTCAAAAAGCTGGGAACGGTATCTGTTGATGAGAATATGGTAATCATCTGCGTGGTTGGCGATCTGCAGCCTGAAAATATTGGATACCAGTCAAAAGCTGTGCATGCATTGAAAGATATACCCGTACGGATGATTTCTTACGGAGGAAGCAACTACAATGTTTCGTTCTTAATCAATGCTGATGACAAGAAAGCTGCGCTTAGAGCGCTTAGTGCTTCTTTGTTTAATTAACTCTTTTAAACCATATAAGTCATATAAGTAACATATAAGGTTGAAGAATAAAAGCTTATATGTTACTTATATGACTTATATGGTTAATATAAAATATCATTATGATAAAAGCCAAATACCCTGTCAATAAATTCAGTGACATACCCACTCCATTCTATTATTACGATCTGGATGTGTTACGTACATCACTTACTGAGATTAAAAAACAAATCGAAGGACAGCCTTTTTTTGTACACTATGCATTGAAAGCCAATGTGAATCGGGAGGTGCTGAAAACGATCAAAGAAGCAGGTCTGGGTGCTGATTGTGTTAGTGGGGGTGAAGTGCAGGCTGCGTTGGATGCCGGTATTGTTCCGGCCAAAATAGTATTTGCAGGAGTGGGAAAAGCGGATTGGGAAATTAACCTGGGGTTGGACAACGATATCTTCTGCTTTAATGTAGAATCGATTCCGGAGCTTGAGGTGATTGATGAACTGGCCCGTGCAAAAGGTAAAACAGCTAAAGTTGCTTTGCGTATCAATCCCAATGTGAGCGCCAATACCCATCATTATATTACCACCGGCTTAAATGAAAATAAATTCGGGATTAATCTGACAGATCTTGATAAAGTTACGCAAATTGTAAAAGACCTGCAAAATATAAAATTGATTGGGATTCACTTTCATATTGGTTCGCAGATAACCGATATGTCACCTTTTCAGGATTTATGTGTCAGGATAAATGAATTGCAGGATCATTTTGAAGCAAACGGGATAAGTCTGGAGAATATCAATGTAGGTGGGGGATTGGGTATTAACTATGAACACCCGAATCACTTCCCGATTCCGGAATATGAAGCTTATTTTAAAATCTTCCGTGAGCACCTGACTTTACGTTCCGGACAAACCCTGCATTTTGAGTTGGGCAGGTCTATTGTGGCACAATGCGGAAGTTTGATTTCCAGGGTGCTTTATGTAAAGGAAGGAACTTCAAAGAAGTTTGTAATCCTGGATGCCGGTTTTACCGATTTGATTCGTCCGGCTTTGTACCAGGCTTATCACCGTGTTGAGAACCTGTCTTCTGATTTAAAAGAGGAAACGTATGATGTGGTAGGGCCGATCTGTGAGTCTTCGGATGTTTTTGTAAAGGACTACAGGATGAACCAAACCAAACGTGGCGATATCATTGCACTTCGTTCTGCTGGTGCTTATGGTGAAATTATGGCATCACAATATAACCTCCGGAAATTACCGAAAGCCTATACTTCGGATGAGTTGAAGTGAATAAGTAGCATTAAAGCATAAAAAAACCGGTTATATAACCGGTTTTTTTGTTAGTATAGGTTTCGTCTTTAATCTTTGAATTTTGCACTCAGGTATTCCCTGTTCAACCTTGCGATGTGTGAAATCGAAATTGCTTTCGGGCATTCAGCTTCACAAGCTCCGGTATTGGTACAGTTGCCAAATCCGAGTTCGTCCATTTTGGATACCATCGCTTTAGCCCGGGCAGCTCTTTCTACCTGACCCTGAGGTAAGAGGGCGAACTGACTCACTTTTGCAGCCACGAACAGCATGGCCGAACCATTTTTACAGGCGGCAACACAAGCTCCACAGCCGATGCAGGATGCTGCATCCATCGCTTCTTCAGCTTGGTGTTTGGGGACAGGGATTGCATTTCCGTCGGGAATA
The DNA here is from genome assembly GCA_022708505.1 of Bacteroidota bacterium. Taxonomy (GTDB): domain Bacteria; phylum Bacteroidota; class Bacteroidia; order Bacteroidales; family Paludibacteraceae; genus Paludibacter. The sequence continues at coordinate 20,208 of JAKIYP010000015.1, read as the reverse complement.
CCTCCGGTGTTAACCGACACATAACCTCCGGCTTGAATAATTTTATCGAAGGCACCACGGTTTACGACAAGGTCCTTGATTACCGGGAATCCGGTCGATCTCCAGGGTTCAACGGTGATGGTGTCGCCATCTTTGAATCTGCGCATGTGTAGCTGGCAGGTAGTGGTTTCACCATCCAGTCCGTGCGGGTGACCGTTGATGTAGAGTCCGCACATACCACAAATACCTTCGCGACAATCATGGTCAAATGCAATAGGCTCTTTACGTTCACGAACAAGTTTTTCGTTCAATACGTCCAGCATTTCGAGGAAAGAGCTGTCGGTTGAGATATTATCCAATTTATAGGTCTCGAATTTACCTTTTACTTTCGGACCTGCCTGACGCCATATTTTTAGCGTTATATTGATGTTTTTTTCCATGATTTCTGATTATGCTTTGTAATTACGTTGTTGACGTTTCACGAACTCATATTCCAGCATTTCTTTAAACAATGTTGGTTCTTCTCCTTCCCCGTTGAATTTCCAGCAGGAAGCAAATGCAAAGTCATCATCATTTCTGAGTGCTTCGCCTTCTTCTGTTTGATATTCTTCCCGGAAGTGCCCTCCACAGGATTCTTCCCGTAACAAAGCGTCTCTGGCCATCAGTTCGCCGATTTCAATAAAGTCGGCCACACGTAATGCCTTTTCCAGTTCATTGTTCATGTCTTCAGACTTACCGGGAACATAAACATTGCTCCAGAATTCTTTGCGGATCTCTTTGATTCTTTCTAACGCATGTTCAAGGCCTTCCTTGTTGCGACCCATGCCAACAAAATCCCACATAACCAATCCCAGTTCGCGGTGAATGGAATCAACGGAACGTTTTCCCTGAATGGACATGATGCGTTTGATTTTTTCGCTGATTTGTTTTTCTGCTTCTTCAAACTCAGGCAAGTCTGTGCTGAAACGGGGAACCCGGATTTGATCTGCCAGATAATTCTGAATGGTGTAGGGCAGGATGAAGTATCCATCGGCCAGACCCTGCATCAAGGCAGATGCTCCCAACCTGTTTGCTCCGTGGTCTGAGAAGTTGGCCTCACCAATACAGAACAGCCCTTTTACAGTTGTCATCAATTCGTAATCTACCCAGATACCTCCCATAGTATAGTGAATAGCAGGATAAATCATCATGGGTGTCTTATAAGGATTATCATCCACGATTTTCTCGTACATCTGGAAAAGATTACCGTAACGAGCACGAACCACATCTTCTCCGAGTCTTTTGATTGAATCTTCAAAATCAAGATAAACTGCCAGCCCCGTGTTTCCAACGCCATAGCCGGCATCACATCTTTCTTTTGCAGCACGGGAGGCTACGTCGCGGGGAACTAAGTTTCCAAATGCCGGATATCTTCTTTCAAGGAAATAATCCCTGTCTTCTTCTTTTAAATCTGTAGGTTTGAGTTTTCCCTGACGGATGGCTTCTGCATCTTCTTTCTTCTTGGGAACCCAGATGCGACCGTCGTTACGCAATGATTCCGACATCAGGGTTAGCTTTGACTGGAATTCACCGTGCACAGGAATACAGGTCGGGTGAATTTGCGCAAAAGCCGGATTAGCGAAGAAAGCGCCTTTTTTATACATTTGGATGGCTGCCGAACCATTGCAACTCATTGCATTGGTCGAAAGGAAAAATGCATTTCCGTAACCACCTGAACCAACTACAACAGCATGTGCTGAAAATCTTTCAACTTTACCTGTTACCAGATTGCGGGCTATGATACCCCGGGCGCGGCCGTCAATAACCACCACGTCAAGCATTTCGTAGCGGGTGTATAATTTAACGCTGCCTTTGCCTACTTGTCTGCTCAAGGCAGAATAGGCACCCAGAAGTAACTGCTGACCGGTTTGACCACGGGCATAGAATGTACGGGAAACCTGCGCACCACCAAACGAACGGTTGTCGAGCAAACCACCATATTCGCGTGCAAATGGAACACCTTGTGCAACGCATTGGTCGATGATGCTGTTTGAAACCTCAGCCAATCTGTAAACGTTTGCTTCACGGGCACGGTAATCACCTCCCTTTAAGGTGTCATAGAAAAGACGATACACTGAGTCGCCGTCATTCTGGTAGTTTTTTGCTGCATTGATACCACCCTGTGCAGCAATTGAGTGCGCACGACGGGGAGAATCCTGGATACAAAAATTTAACACGTTGAATCCTAATTCAGCTAATGAAGCTGCCGCAGAAGCGCCTGCCAGACCGGTTCCCACTACAATGATGTCTAATCTGCGCTTGTTCGCGGGGTTGACTAATTTCTGATGTGCTTTATAATTAGTCCATTTCTCCGCTAAAGAACCTTCCGGAATTTTAGCATCTATGATTGGAGCTTCTGTTTGAGAAGTTGCTTGTTTCTTAGTCATAATAATTATAAATTTGGAAATGGATGATAAGTTGAATTCGGTGAAAACAGCGGTCCGGCCTCCAGCAATCCGCAAACCGGGATGGCTATGAATAATAATATGATTATTGTAGCAATCACGTTAGAGATAGATTTAACGCGTGGTAACCATTTTTTGTTGTTTAATCCGAGTGACTGCAATGAACTCCATACGCCATGTGTGAGGTGATACCACAGAGCTACAAGCCATACAATATATAATATTGAATAAACAGGCTGGCTGAAATAATATTGCACCCAATGTGCTCCTTTGGCTGCGAGCCTTACTGCTTCTTCATCGCTATGTGCGCCTGCTTTATGCATTAACTCAACTAATTGCATTTTGCTCCAGAACTGGAATAAATGTAATGCAAGGAACCCGAGAATCACTGCGCCCAGGATCAACATGTTCTGTGATGCCCAGCTCACTCCCTTTTGTTTTGATGTTACCGCGTAGCGATCATTACCGCGTGCCCTCATGTTTTGTAATGAGAGGAAAAACGCATACAGGATGTGGATTACGAAGCCAGCTGCTAATCCTGATGTCGCAACTAATGCATACCAGTTGGCTCCCAAAAATGCACAAATTGCATCGTAAGCATAAGGATTAATGATCGCCACAAAATTCATTATGCTGTGAAACAGCAGGAATAACACGAGCATAGCCCCCGTGATACTCATGATTAGTTTTCTCCCGATGGAGGAATCAATTAGCCACATAGATTTTTGTTTTATTATTGTTTAATTAATATAAATTGCAGATTAACAGATGTTTCAGACTGTATTTCTATCGCTCTTTCCAGCACACAAAAGTAGTCATTTCGTTTCAAAACAACAAAGCATTGCGGAAAAATTTCTTTATTTATAATCATTCAGATTAATAATGATGAATGTATTGTATATCAGCTCAGTTCCAGGACTTCTCCAATCAATGTTGCTGATGATGCAGATAGAATTCTTACTTTGATGAACTCTCCGATGCGTCTTCCTTCTCTGGGGAAAATGACTACCTTGTTTTGGGAAGTTCTGCCGAATAGTTGTTCGTTAGACCTTTTTGAAAAACCTTCCACAAGCACTTCGTAGATTTTGCCTACATCATCCTGATTGCTTTTGTTCGATATCTCGTTTTGCAGTGCAATAATTTCATTTAATCGCCTGATTTTAGTTTCTTCCGGTACATTGTCGGGCATGCGTTTAGCTGCAATTGTTCCCGGACGCTCAGAGTATTTAAACATAAATGCCTGATCGAACTTTACCCTGCGCATCAAATCGAGCGTGTCCTGATGGTCTTCTTCGGTTTCATCGCAAAACCCGCAAAATATGTCAGTTCCAATAGCACAATCCGGGATTATCCTGCGGATGGTGTCAATCCGGTCGAAATACCATTCACGGGTGTATTTGCGGTTCATCAGTTTCAGGATTTTATTGCTACCTGATTGAACGGGAAGGTGAATAAAGCGGCAAATGTTAGGATAGCGTGCTATCATTTCAATTGTTTCGTCGCTCATGTCTTTGGGGTGTGGACTGGTAAAGCGGATACGCATATCAGGTACAGCTTCTGCCACAATTTGTAATAATTCGGGAAATGATACTGTTTTACCGTCTTTTTCGTACTTATATGAATTGACGGTTTGACCGAGCAGTGTTACCTCTTTGTAATTTTTTGCCTGCAGGTCTTTTATTTCATTCAGAATGCTGTCGACATCGCGACTTCGTTCTCTTCCTCTTGTATATGGGACTACGCAATACGTACAAAATTTATCACATCCGCGCATGATGGATACGAATCCTGAGATGGAAGCGCCAATTCTTGTCGGCATTACATCGCGATAGGTTTCTGTCTTTGAGAGTTCTACGTTGATGGCCTTTTCTCCGCTTTCAACCGAATTGATGAGGTTGGGGATGTCAAGGTACGCATCAGGTCCGACAACCATATCTACTCCGTGTTCTGTGATTAGATTTTCTTTTACCCTTTCAGCCATGCAGCCGATTACACCGATTACCATTTTTTTCTTTTTTCTCTTGAGCGAATGATAATACTTCAAACGCTGATAGATCTTTTGCTCTGCATTGTCTCTCACCGAACAGGTGTTTACGAAAATTGCATCTGCATCGGTAATCTTATCTGTCAGCGCAAAGCCATCCATCTCCATGATAGATGCTACGACCTCGCTATCGGCTACATTCATTTGGCAGCCATAGGTCTCAATAAAAAGCTTTTTGTCGTTCAAAGCGGATTTAGAGTCCGCTGAAACAACATTTGTTTCTTCTTGTTTCATGATTATTATTGTTTGTAAATGTATTTACAAAGGTAATGGATATTGATTAAATATGGAAATGATATATAAACTACAAGATTAATAGGATTTAACAATTTAAATTTCTGTTAAGTCAGTATTTTAATGGGTTGATAACCAGATAAAGGTAAGATGTCAAATGTTGGAAAAAGTTAAATGTTTACCTTTTGCGTGTTTTTTTTGTCGAATTGTTTGGTGGATTAAACAATGAGATATATCTTTGCAGAGTAAACAAACAGATAAATTTTTCATAGTTAAGGTTTAGGTTAAAATGTGCAATGGGTGGCTGTGAAGTTACCCATTGTTTTTTTGTGTCTGTTTGTTTCGTGAATCAAAAGCTTTGCGTATATTTGTCGGAGTAATAAATAATCAATGGACAGCTTAGGTGATTACATATATCTGGTTGTGATTCTGATTGCCGGTATCAGTAGTATATTAGGCAAACGGAAGAAAAAACGGGAAGCGGAGGTAGAAACTGTTGATTTTCCGGATCTGGAGGATATTATCCCGGAATTCACGGATTATGTCAAACCTGAAAAACCGGTCTATCAGCAGATAAAGAAAAAAGAGGCAAAAGTTGAAATTCCTACCTACGATACTGTAAGGGATATGTCGGTTATGAAAGCTAAAAAGCAGGTTAAACCGGTTAGGCCTTTCGACGAACTGCAAACGGAGGAATCTGAAGCATCCAATTCCTATGAAATTGAACTGGATAATATTGATGAAGCCAAAAAGGCTGTCATTTATTCAGAGATCTTTAATAGAAAGTATTGATAAATGTTGTTTTATAACATATAAAAGATTTTTTATTTCGGAAAAGTTAATCTATATTTGCAACAAATAATCAGGGTAAAATTAAGAGTTCCGGCAACGTTAGTCGGAATTCTTTTTTGTTTGAATTAATTATAAACGTTTTTTGAGGAGGATTTATCATGGCAGTGACTTACATGACAGAAGATGGGTACAAGAGGTTAAAAGAGGAATTGAACGAGCTTGAACGGGTTCAACGACCGGCAATTTCCAAACAAATTGCTGAAGCCCGGGACAAAGGTGATTTGTCGGAAAATGCTGAATATGATGCAGCCAAAGAGGCTCAGGGCTTGCTTGAGATGAAGATATCTCAACTGAAGGAGACCCTGGCTTCTGCACGCATGATTGACGAATCGAAAATCAATACCAATGAGGTACAGATTCTTAACCGTGTTAAGATAAAGAATCTTAAAACGGGTCAGGTAATGTCGTATATGATTGTTTCAGAAAGTGAAGCTAATCTGAAAGAAGGAAAACTTTCGGTTACAACACCTATTGCAAAAGGACTCCTGGGAAAAAAAGTCGGAGAGAAAGCCAATGTGCAGGTACCTTCCGGTTTGATGGAGTTTGAAATTGTTGATATTTCATTATAATATACAATACTATGACTATCTTCAGCAAAATAATCCGGGGTGAAATTCCCTGTTACAAGATTGCAGAGGATGAAAATTTCTTTGCATTTCTGGACATTAGTCCCATGACCAAAGGACATACATTGGTTGTTCCCAAAATTGAAGAGGATTACATTTTTAATCTGGAAGATAAAACGGTAGGTGACATGATGATTTTTGCTAAAAAAGTTGCAAAAGCCATCCGGCAGGCTGTTCCATGCGTGCGAATTGGTGTTGCCGTACTTGGTATGGAAGTGCCCCATGCACACATCCATCTGGTGCCTATCAACCAAGAATCGGATCTGAATTTTAAGAATCCGAAATTAAAACTCGAAAAAGAAGAAATGATTGCTATTGCTGAAAATATAAGTAAAAACATAGCATTGTAACGCATAGTTATAATTAAGCAAGCTCCTTTTCGTTAAGTACAAAGCATATCAGCACTTACTCCTTGATAATCTTTGCGGTGTATGTTTGTTCTCCTTCTTTCAACAGAAGCAGGTACATACCCGCATTGAGGTCTGAGAGGTTAACGTATCCATCCGGCGCGATTTTCCTGACAACTGTTTTCCCCATCATGGAAGTGATGTAAAGGGTTTTATTGCCCGGGTTCTCGTGTTTAATTTGGACTACATCATTTACAATCGTCGGAAATACGCTCAAATTTTTAATAACGGGATCAGATAAATGGGTGGTGAAACTCAGTGTTTCTGAAAACAAAGAATAATTGCCCTGATAATCCTGCGCCCTTACCTTGATGTTGTAAGTTGCCAGATATTGTGTATCGATGGTCACAAAGTTATCCCAACGGGTGGTAGTCAACAACTCGTTTTCGTTCCAGACTTCATATTTGGCAACAACATAGTTATCAGTGGATTTTGTCCAGTTGAGGCTATATTTGTTGTCATCTATAGCAACTACCTGAGGAATGCCGGGTGTTGTCGGAGCCGAAGTGTCTTTAGTAATCGTGCCGCGGTTGAGGTGAATCCTGCTGCAATCTGTGTAATCATGCGCGGTCACCAATACCATATTGTCGCTGATAGGGATGATGCAGGAGTAAAATGTGTTGTAGTCATTGCTGAATGGTCGTGCTACTTCCACGCTGTTTTTTCCGTTGACATCAGCAACGAACACCCGTATTTTCTGATTCGAGTTTTGGGAGTAAGCAATTCTGCCATTGGGAAGCACACAGGTAAAGGGAGCATTGCCGTACACCGACGACATTTTCCACAAGTTCTGGGTGTTGTTGGGGTACACGTTGGGATCGGGAGTGAGTGTAACGCTTGAGGGTATCACGTAACCATCGTTGTCGTAGCTGGCCTGACTGATGTTGACATTATAATCAACACTACACCAGTTGCCCTGGATATTGTCGAAGTCGTAGTCGTGTGGGTCGCAGGCTGTTACCCAGGAGGCAAAAGCAATGCTGCTTCCTTTAGGCGCTTCAGCAACCACCGCGATGCGGTGATTCGGTAATTCGACCATGGTAGGCATACCTCCCTGTGAATCGGGCTGTCCGTTGTAATTGCGATGAATGATGCGGCCGGAGAAACGCTCGTTGCTGTTGGTTTGCCAGCTAACCCCATTGTCGTACGAAACAACATAAGCTACAGCCCTGCCCACTGAATATTGTTGATTGCAATGCTCCGGACGATAGAAAGTAGGATTTACTTCCTGGGTGTAATAGATATAAATATCGTTGTGACCATCTCCGTTTTTGTCGCTGTTGACCTGAATAGGCCTTGCTTCCCACACACAGGTATTGGGTGTTTGTTGTTCGTCGCTCCAGGTATAACCCCCATCCGAACTGTAACGCACACCGGTGTACGATTTGGTGGCGATAGTTCCCGGATCCCAGCGGTGCTGGTAGCAAAGCATCAGCCGGTCGTCCTGCAATTGAATCATGTTGGCATTAAAGATGTATTCGCCATCGGCAATGCGGGGTGATTGCAACAGCCTGACCGGATCGCTCCAGCTTATACCGAGATCGGAACTTCGTATCATCCAAATATTACCCCCATGCTGGCGGTCGGAGTAGGTCAGTAAGATATTGCCGGCAGCCGGACCACGTTCAATCTTGCAGGTACGAATGTATTTGGAGTAGGGCGTATCAATGGTACGCGGTGTCTCCCAGCTTATCTGGGCAAACAGACTACCAAGCAATGCGAAGGTGAAGAACAATATAATCCGGATTCTCATGCGGGGAATCTTTTATTTTTTATTTGACGGGTAGGGTTGTGGCGTGACGGTTGGTCCCAGTATTTGGATTGTTCCATCAGGTAAAAACACCATGCGGTCGATATTGATTTGGCGTACGCCATTGTTGGATCTGTTTAATTTACCGACATGCACATGGGAGTGATACACACAAAACCATTCTGTTTTGTCGGGCGATTGCACTACCGTGTGGTGTCCCGGTCCGGATACACTGCCCGGAATTTTACTGTTATTGAGAATGGGGTTGTGGTCGTATTTTTTAAATGGGCCAAAAGGTGACACAGCCGTAGCATAACCCAGACCGTAGGTCTCACCACAGAAACAGTTGGCCGAATACATCAGGTAATAGGTACTGTCTTTTTTTATGATTACCGTGCCTTCGTTCCAGTATTGGTTTTCATTCGGATTAAATTCCCAGTCCTGCTCCGGCCAGGTGAGCATCACCGGTTCTGAAATGATGCCCGATAAATCAGGTTCAACTTCCATTACCCATATTTCACTTCTTTTTTTACCACCCAGTTCAGCCCTGGGGTTCGTATCCATGGCATTGGTGTAATACATGTATGTCCGGCCGTCATCATCCACGAAAACGTGTGAGTCGATACTGCCTTTTTCACCACGATCCAGAAATGGTTTGTCGTTCACATCGGTAAATGGCCCGACAGGAGAATCGGATACAGCCAGTCCGATGCGTTTAATATTATCTTGCCTTGCAGCGGTGTAATGCAGGAAATATTTTTTGCCGATTTTAATTACCTCAGGTGCCCAGAAACTCCTGACAGCCCATTTGCTGGATTGTAAATCCATCGTTTTGCCTTCGTAAGTCCAGTTGACTAAGTCGGTAGACGAGAAGCAGGGAAATCCATCGCCGGTAACATACATGTAGTACTTTCCATTATCGGTTAATATAAACGGATCGGCCATGGATGCAATATTATTTCCATTGAATTTGCCCGGTTTGAGAATCGGGTTTGTATAGGTATGATTGATGCTTTGGCAAGCACTGAATAACAGGTTGATTGCTAATAATAACCAGAAATAGGGGATATAACGCTTCATGTTGCTTATTTTTTGATGATTCTGGATCGATAATGCTGTGTGCCGTCGTTTAGCATCAGCTGATAACATCCGGCCGGTAAATTTGCTATAGATATCGTGGCATTCGACTGAACAGGAAACCGCGTGGTATGTCCGGTGATTGAAGTCAGCGTAACAAACGCATCGGCATGATGAATCACGTGATTGACATTGAAAGCATCCTCAACGAGGGTTGGATAAACACGCAATTGCTGATAGGGAGTTCCTTGCAGCCCTGTTGGCAAAGCAGGGTAGGGTTGAGGGGTGATAGTCGGGCCATCCACCGTGATATAATTGAATGCATGGATAGTTAATTTATCCACATTGACTTGCCGGATGCCATTGTTGGATGAATTCAGATTACCCACATGCACATGTGAATGGTAAATCATATACCATTCATTTTCACCCGGAGCTTTCACCACGCTGTTATGACCAGGGCCGGAAACAGCATGACTTACGCCTGAATTGGATAAAATCGGGTTATAGGAGCTTTTTGTGAACGGACCGAAAGGCGATGAGGCATAAGCATAACCAACCGCGTAATTGGCGGCACAGTAGCAATTGGATGAAAACAACATGTAATAAGTACCTTCGTGTTTAATAACCACGGCGCCTTCGTTCCAATAGCTGTTACTGCTGGCGTTAAATTCCCAGCTTTGTTGCGGATAAATCAGCATTTGCGGTTGTGACCGGAAACCGGAGAAGTCAGGTTCTATTTCAACCACCCAGATTTCACTCCTTTTTTTACCGCCCAGTTCCGGCACCGGGTTGGTCGACATGGCATTGGAGTAATACATATAGGTACGGCCATCATCATCGATAAATACATGTGAATCGATGGTGCCTTTTTCCCCGTTATCAATAAAGGGTTCATTGGTCAGGTCAACGAATGGTCCGGTAGGACTGTTTGCAACCGCTACGCCAATGTGTTTAATCTGGTCGTCACGTCCAGCCGTGTAATGCAGGTAATATTTTGAATCAATTTTTATCACCTCAGGAGCCCAGAAACCATTGGTTGCCCATTTACGGTTAGTACCCGTGAATACTTTTTTTTCGTATTGCCAATTGATGAGGTCTTTGGATGAGAAACACGGATATCCGTTACCGGTTACATACATATAATAGATACCGTCCGAATCCCGGAATACATGCGGGTCGGCTAAACTGTTAATATTGGTACCATTAAAGTTGCCCGGTACCAAAACCGGATTTGTATAGGTCTGGGACCGGGCACTAATAAGTAATAAAAATAGAAAACTAACTAAACAACACTTCTTCATATACCTTTTTTTAGTCAGCTCCGGATGAGTTGTCCCATCCGGAAACCGGCATCACGCAGTTTGATAAAAACATGACTACTCTTTAGCAACTGTTTTAGTTATAATTTTTAGCTGATGAAAACTTTGATTTTCAATCCAGCTGCCATCCTGTTGTTTCAAAGTTCCTTTTTTGTTCTGGACAACACCGATGTAAATTAAACCTTTATCAGTATCATTTTCATAGGCATAAACCTTTGAAACCTCTGCTTGAATTGCTGTCTTGGTCGGTGTAGCCAGCGCCCGGATGGCAGCGCCATCGGTAGCAGGAATAGCATCGAAATCCGTTTTATTCAGGGTAGTAAGCTCAAATGTACAGGCTTTGAGATTAGCAATAAAAGGTAATCCGAGTTCTTCTCTTTTGTCAGGTGAAACCAGAGCTGCAACGGTATCAGTTCCGTTCAGGGCCAGATTCCCAAATGAAAAATCAATTTCATTCACATACTTAGGTGCTTCCAGACTGATGTAAGAACGTCCACCTAACCAGGAACCAAAATATGGCCCGAAGAAAGCCTCAGATGATTCAATGGTTACGATACCCGACTCAAATACGTCTTTGGTGATTTGTACCAACAGTTTTTTGCTGAATGACATCAGGTTATCGTCTTCCACTTCTACCAGTATAGCCTTGTTACTAGTTAATCCGGTAAAATCAAATTCAAAAGAATAAGAATCCAGAGAAGGATTAAACAAGGTGTCGTTGCCAATCATATTGCCTTTGGCTCCAGTTTTTACATCCGCTTCATATAAGGCCAGCGAACGGATTTTTGTAGAGCTTTCAATGTTGATTTTGGCTGTGTATGTCGTGACTCCTTTATCTACTACCACAATATTGCTCTCATCCACATTTTCGAATGCAATGGTTACTGGCGGAACATAATCTACTTTATTCGTGTCGTCGCAGGCTACTGTTACGAATATAAGTGCTGCCAGGAATATTTTTATTAATTTTTTCATACGATTATTATTTTAAATATTTTCAAGATGCATCAAGCAATGAATTAATAGCCTTCATTTTGATAAATTAACGGACAGTTGTTCACATCCGATAGGGGTATCGGCATGAAATACATGCGTTGGTTAAAAATTCTGTCTTCAATTTTTATCCTCACATACTGACCATTGTCTTTGGCAATTCCGACGGCTGGTTTGTTCAATACATCCATAGCAATTTCCCAGCGACGGATGTCGAAGAAGCGGTGTTCTTCGTATGACAATTCCACGCGGCGTTCTTTGCGGATACGTTCACGCAGTTTTGCCTGTGTGAAATCAGCTGCATTCAGGGTGCCGGTGATACCAGCACGGTTCCGGATGGCATTCAACTGTGCCACGGCAAGTTGACGGTTTTGGGCATTATCGGCAGCCTCGTTGATGGCTTCTGCATAGTTGAGCAATACTTCGGCATAACGCATCATCTGGAAATTCATTGAAGTTTTACCTCCTTTCAGGTGGTCGATGCGGTCATCTAAGTATTTAACCAGATAGTATCCTGATAGCCATCTGAAAGGTTTGGATAAATCCAGTTTTTTATTTACCACATCGTTTACCCTTGGCCAGGTTGCACCATCGTGCAAAATAGACTGAGCCAGACGTGGATCTCGGTTTGCATACGGATTTTGTTCATCGTATCCTGATGCCGGATTGATGATGGGTGAAAATGCATCACCGTTATATCCCAATATAGGTTCCGAACCATCTAACATGTCGTAGCAGTCAATCAACTGTTGCGTTGGGATGGTTCCCACTTCTTTGTTCACATTCCAACCATCTTCTGTCGGAAAGTTATTATACAAATCATTGTCATCCGGACGCAGATATTGTAAAATAGTTTCGTTATTGGCCCGCTCGTTGAACAAACGTGAATAACTCTTATTTACATCTACCGCGTCATAGTACAACTGATACACATTGAGATCCATGACCTCTTTTGCAGCATCTGCAGCTTCCTGCCAGGTAACTGTTGTACCATTGTTTCTGTAGAGTGTGCTGGCGCCATACAACAGGGTACGGGCTTTGTACGCCAGTGCAGCTCCCCTAGTAATACGGCCGTAATTTGAGTCATCCCAGGTTTCAGGCAATACTCCCGGTTGTCCCACTGCATCAAATTCAGCTGCAATAAAACGCACGGTTGTTTCCAGGTTCTCGCGTTTGGTTGTTTCGAATGCGAATGGATCCAACACATCAGTTGTGATAACCAAACCACCAAACCAACGCATTAATTCGTGATAGTACAAGGCTCTCAGGAAACGGGCTTCAGCTTTGGCATATTCTTTCTCAGTATCTTCCAGTGGCGAACGATCGACATTGGCTAAAAACTGATTCGCGTTTCGGATGGCCCGGTAATACCAGTTCCACGGATTTGTAAATGCGAGGAAATTTACCGAAGAAGTAATACCCCCGGTTACCATGCGGTTAACAGCGGGTAATGCTTTTGATTTACCGGCCATACCACCACCATCATCAGTTACATTGTCGAGCAGTGAATTGGTGGTGCCCATGCTTTCCATACGGGAAAATGTGCCACTGGCAGCATTGGTAAGTTCACGCATTCTCGCGTATAAGTCCATCAGAACCGCACGCGTACGTTCCACGTCGGAATACACTTTCTCTGTGTCAACCTGATCCAGATCCGTTTCTTCCAGTAATCCTTCTTCACTGCAGTTTGTCAGTATGAAAGTACTGAAAATCAGCAAGAATATATATTTAAACTGTTTCATTGTGTTATTATTTATATAGTTGATACGATTACTTTTATTATCAGAATGTCACATTTATCCCTACGTTATACACTTTTTGTTGTGGATAGAAGAATCCGTTACTCTTATTTGGATCCATTTCGGGGTCGACATAACTCACATGACTCCAGGTGTACAGGTTAAATCCGTTTGCATAGAATCTCACTGAATTGAGTGGAGTTTTCTTCAGAACTTTTTTAGGAATCGTATATCCTATTTGTAAGTTTTTCAACCGAAGATAAGTACCGTCTTTTAACCAGTAACTTGACCAGTAATAGTTATTGGTATTTGGCAATGAAGCTTTTCTAAGTCTTGGATAAGTAGCTGTAGCTGCAGTTTCAGGTGTCCAGCGATCCAGGTGTTCTTCGAAGAAGGCACCAAACCGGTTGTCCCATCCAACTTCATTCGTTGGGTTCACGGATACGTTGGTAGCTCCCTGTAGCAGTACGCTCATGTCGAAACCTTTGTAGTCGAATCCAAACTGACCGGAAAAGGTGATTTCAGGAACCGTACTGTAACCTATTGGAGTTTCATCGTTTTGGTCGATGATGCCATCACCGTTGATGTCTTTATAACGCATGTCACCCGGAACCACATTGGTCAGACCGAATTGTTGAGGTGCTGCTGCAATTTCTTCTTCCGACTGGAAGAATCCCATGAACTGGTATCCGAAGAACTGTCCGATTGGATGTCCCTTGCGATACAGGTATTCATAAGGTTGAGCTTCCTCGCTACGTTCAATTATCTCATTGCGGGCAAAGGCAAAGATACCTTTTGCATAATAGCGTAATTGCCCGACTTTGTCATTCCAACCCAGTTCAGCCTCAAAACCTTTGTTTTCAACAATACCCAGGTTTGAAGGAGGTAATCCCAATGCTCCGGCAGCCATGATAAAACGACCCGGATTTGTCAGGATATCTGTTCTGGTTTCCTGGAACAAGTCCAGATTGAATGATAGTTTAGATTTCAGCCACTGTGAGTCAAACCCGATATTGTATTTGGTAGCTGTTTCCCAGGTAATGAGGTCATTTGCTAATGATCCCTCAATCAAACCGTTTACATAAGGGTTGTGCGTAGTGCCGAATGAGTATTTGGTAGCATTTGTATTGTCATAACTGGAGCGGTAATAATAAGAGAAGTTCCCGATGTTATCATTACCTACCTGTCCAACAGAAGCCCTCAGTTTGGCAAAGTTTAAGATGTCGTTTCTGGGGATAAATTCTTCGTTTGAGATAACCCAACCTGCCGATGCAGCAGGGAAGAAATCATAACGATGTCCCTCTGCGAATCGGTTGGATCCGTTGTAACCCATGTTAAACTCAACCAGGTAACGTTCGTCGTATTCGTAGTTAACACGACCAATCAGGGCCTGATACACGTGAGGCACATAAGAATATTCTCCTGAACGGGCTTTGCTGGATCTGAAGTTGGTTAATACGACACCCGATACTTTGTGTTTTGAATCAATAGTGGTATTGTATCTCACTGCAAATTCAGCATATTCTCTCGAAATAGGTGATTGTTTTGAGCTTTCAACTTCCGGTAAAAATCCTTTCAAACCTTGGGTATATGTGTCGTTAGCTGGATTATAACTGTAAACGAACGGACGCCATCCCATTCCTCTGAAGTTACCCCATGAATTATCGAACGCGTATTTTCCGTCAACTGAAAGACCTTTCACCAATTTTCTGAAGTTATATTTAAAACTGGCAGTTAATTCCATGTCATTATCCGTGTCGTTGCGATAACCCGTGTAAGAAAGCGTTGTGAGCGGATTTTGTCTCCAGCGGGTATGTGCTGCTGAAGCACTACCATTGGGTAAAATCAGCGGGAAAGATTGTGGCGGATTCCTGATGAACATGGCAAACAAACGTAAATCTTCTCCGTCACCACCATCGATAATAGAATAAGCTGCCGGTCGGTTTTGATTCCCGAAGCGGTACGACATATCGATACCGACTGTAAAATCTTCGTTGATTTGGATGTCTAAGTTCGTACGGGCAGTGATTCTGCGATAACGATATTCCGGATCGTAGTCGGGATTCACCAACGCTTTATCAACATCCGGTGACAGGCTTATCAATTTGGCAAAAGTTGGGTGTTCTCTGAGTTCATTCACATCGGTCTGGAACATCCCGGTTTGTTCGAGATAACCCAAACCAACGAAATATTTCAGTACCTTGTTACCTCCACTGATATTCAGGTTGTGACGTTGTCTGCTACCCGGTTTGGTGAAGATGTCGACCAGGTCGTTATCCGGATGGGTAAACGGACTCAGTTGCGTTCTGTACAGGTACATATCATATTCTGATGCAGGGAAGTTATTGGTGTTGGAAGACTGGGTAATATCCAGCCCGTCGTTCCACGAACCTTCCCGTTGCAGTCGGGCTGTGTTTTCGGCATTCAACTGTTGTGGGATAGCCGTGAAGTGAGTCACCCCGAATTCAGAAGAAAGAGAAACTTTCGATTTACCTTCTTCACCACGTTTGGTGGTAACCAGGATAACACCATTGGCACCCCGTACCCCGTAAACGGCCGTTGCAGAGGCGTCTTTAAGCACGGAAATGCTTTCGATGTCTTCAGAGTCAATTTGGTTGAAAGAACGTTCAACTCCATCGACCAATACCAGCGGAGCGGTGCTGTTAAATGAAGCCTGACCACGGATGAATAGCTGGGCAGCATCGTCGCCGGGACGACCGCTGACCTGACGGGTTACCAAACCTGAGATTTTCCCTGTCAGGGCATTGCTGACGCTTGTTACAGGAACATCTGTTAAATCCTTACTGCTTACGTTCGAGATAGAACCTGTGATGGACACTTTCTTTTGTGTGCCATAACCTACTACTACCACCTCATCCAGGGTAATTCTGTCTTCCAGCAGGGTTACATTTATATTGGTACGTGAACTGACATCCACTTCCTGTTTCACGTAACCTACCGAAGAAATCACCAATACTTTTTCAGCATTAGGTAATAAATTGAGATTGAATTTCCCGTTTATATCGGTAATCACCCCATTGGTGGTACCTTTCTGGACAACACTGCTACCAATCATTTCCAGTCCGGTTGCATCAACCACCGTCCCGGTAATCCGGGTTTGGGCAAATGCATGCAGTATTAAAAAGTTTATTAAAGCTATTATTACTATTCGTTTCATTCGATTAGATTTTAATATATGTATAGTATAAAATTAAATCTTGCAATTACCATCCGGGATTTTGTTGCAATGCAGGGAATACCAGAATCTCGTTTTTAGGTATCGGAGCAAAGTACATTTTCTCTTCAAACACCCGTTCATTGTCTACCGTAATTTCAGTATATGTCAGATTTCCGGCATTGTCATCAATGCGCATACCTTTAATCGGTTCAGCCAGTTCAGCGGTTTTCATCCAGCGACGTAAATCGAAATAACGGGCTTCTTCAAAAGCCAGTTCAATGCGTCTTTCATCATATATTTTCTGAAGCTGTTGCTCTTTGGTTGTGGCACCAGCAAAATACTGATCAGTAGCGTTGTTGAACCCGGCTCTTTTACGAACCATTTCAACAGCAGCCTTCGCTGTCAGTCCGTAACTCATCGGATCACTTTCAAAACCATAAGCTTGTGTCATGGCCTCGGCGTACATTAACAGTACATCAGCCAAACGGATAAATGGAAAGAGGTGAAATGTAGTTGTTGGAGAACCAACACTGAAGTTGATACCGGTATCCATGAATTTACGAAGGTAATACCCTGTATTAGTCGAGAAATCTTTCACCTTGTTCAAACCATCATCAGTTCCACCAGTGCCCAGACGGGTGTAAATGGTTCCTCTGGCCCCGTATGATGCACCATCGTATCCCACAATCATGTTGAAACGGGGATCACGACCGGTATAAACCGGAGCAGCACCGGCTGCACGGGTATAAGTTGTTCCATCCACGTTGGTGAATGCATCTACGAATTGTTGCGAAGGAACAGTGCCGCCACCAGAAGTAAATGAAAGGGTAGGAGGATACTGACGTCTTTCGAGTCCGTTGCTTTTGCCGGTAGCATAGAATACTATGTATTCGTTGTTGGGAGAAGCATTGAACAAGGTCGCATAATTGCTGTGCAGCGCATAACGGTTTGTAGCTCCGTTTTTCAGGTTGATGACATCCGCCAGAGCAGCGGCTGCAGCTTTCCAACGGTTTTCAACCTCAAGCGGTGTAGCATTCACATAACCCACCAGAGGATTGGTGTTGCCGGGTCTGTTATACAACGCACTTGCCGCGTAAACCAGGGCTTTGGCTTTAATAGCCAGGGCACTTCCTACTTCCATGCGACCAAAATTGGCATGTTTTACAAAAAGGTACTGAGCAGCTGAATCACACAAGGCTACAATATTATTAATACAAGTTTCAAACGAATCCCTTTGCAGCGTGTTAAAGCGGGGATCTGAAATTTCCATGTAGGTGTCGATGATAGGATAAGCTCCATAATGCATTAACAGGTCGAGTTCATAGAAAGCACGCAGCGCTCTCATCTGGGCTATCCCTTCTCTTTTGATAACCATGACATCGTCAGGTGTTTTACCATTCATAAACAACGGAACTTCCGTGAGGTATTTTTCAGTGAATAATGTTTGTCTGATACCCGTATAGGAATTATTCCATATATTCAGAATTGGTGACTGAGCATTGTAAAATCCTTGCGCCAGTTTATGGATATTTGAATTCTGCATGGTAGCTGTTGCATCGTTGGTAGCTGCATCTAAGAAAGCCCCGTTGATGCGGTTATAGCCGTTGCGGATGTAGGCATAGCCCTGGTTGATATTTCTCTCGTAGGTCGTTTCCAACTGGAACGCGGCTTCTGGGGTGTGCCATTCCGTTGGTATCTCATCCATGAAATCGCATGCAGGGAGGATGAGCAACGTTATAAATGATATGATATAAATATACTTTTTCATTTTGAATTAAATTTTAATGGTACAACCAATACTTACATTTCTGTTGATGGGGAAAGTTGACGGATCCCATTCTGGATCTATGATTTTCAGTTTATCCCATGTCATCAGATTGTATCCGCTGAAATATACCTGAACACCTCTGAATACGCTGCTGTTTCTGAACCATCTGTCGGGCAGGTTGTAATAAATCTGAGCTGTTTTCAGACGGATGTAATCGGCATCCCGAATCCAGAGTGTGGAATTGCGTATGTTGTTCACACCCGATGCATTGTTCACTGATAAACGCGGGTACTCAGCTGTTTCAGCTGTCGCTGGTGTCCAGTAGTTGAGCTGGTGTTCGTACATGTTTCCTTCTGCATAAAATGGCAAGGCGAGATACCCACCACTTGAAATGTTACGGGAAATTTCAGCAGCTCCCTGGAATAATACAGTAAATCCAAAACCTTTGTATTCGGCACCAAGATTCAGTGCGAAGATGTGGTTTGGCGTGTTGCCGGATCCGAGTGGTTGATTGTCTAACGCATCGATTACGCCATCTTCATTCAAATCTTTGTAACGAATATCTCCTGGTTGCACTTTTCCGAATGTATGTGTTGGAATAGTAGGATCAGTAAAATTACCATTGGCATCAAAATCTTCCGGTTTGAAGAATCCCACCGCGGTAAGTCCGCTATGCAATCCCACCGGATATCCTTTGCTGTACAACCACGGGTGTTCTTTGTCAGCTTCCCCGAAGTCCTGTACCATGTTTCTGGATAAAGAATAATTACCACCTATATTATAAGTAACTTCACCGATTTTATCCGACCATTGCAGACTGGCATCGATGCCCTGAGAGTACATGCTACCCACGTTCTGACGAACTGTGGCAGATACGCCATATAAGCCGCCGATTCTTTCATTTACCAGGTAAATGTCGTTGCGTTGATCACGGAAGTACTCAGCCATAAAACTCAGTTTTTCGTTGAGCATGCGTCCTTCCAGACCGATGTTGTAGATAAGCGCTTTTTCCCAGGTTACATTCTCGTTGGCAATTTGAGACTGAATGTATCCACCAACACCGCCCATGGCATTTCCGAAGTTATAAACTCCACCAACCTGTTCGAGTGCCGACAGGAACTGATGGGCTGCAATGCCGCGGTGATCACCTACCTGACCTATCGAAGCACGCAAACGAAGAAATGGGAATAATTCTTTTGAGTTTTCAAAAAATTCTTCGTTGGAGAGCGTCCAGCTCGCAGCTACCGATGGAAAGAAGCCGAAGCGTTTTCCTTTGGCAAATTTATAGGAACCATAATAGGAAGCCATCAGGTCGATGCCGTAGCGTTTGTCGTAGTTGTAACCTAACCAGCCACTTAGTCCCTGCATGCGTACCGGAATAGAAACTTCATCAGCCGATTCGTACTGATTGTAACCTGCCATCGCGTAAACGCCATGTTTGTCGAACTGTTGCTGATAACTCAAATTCATGTCGATGGTTATCCTGCGATTGGAACTTTTGCTACCTACACCGTTGCTCATAGTGCCATCGGTGCCGGTTTTACGCAAGGTAGAATCGTTTACCAATTCATAATATGCGAAGCCTTTCGTACGGTTGATTACCCAGCTCATCTGAGAATCCATAGAGATATCTCCGGATGCTTTCAAACCTGGTAAAATAAATTTAAGATCCTGTTCCAGTTTTACGCGGAAAGAACCATATATTTCATTGTAATTTCCATAACCACCTTTGTTGATTTGCGGCCATGGGTTGGTGTATTTGCTGTTCCCGGCAATAATTCTACCATCGGTACTT
>JAKIYP010000147.1 GCA_022708505.1 Bacteroidota bacterium | reverse complement strand
TTTGTATTAACAGGTTTGCTGGATGAATCTGACAAAATTGAACCATTCACAACAGGTAAAAAAGAAGTTCACGAGAGATTTATTCGTACCGTAGAAAAACAAAGCGATAAAGACTTGCTGATGTTTGAAAGGCCATACGGTGAGTTCAAGTATGTGTATGCATCAAAAAATCATCGTCCGTTCAAATCAAAGGGGGTGTATGGTTTTTCCCACGGTGGTTTTACACCTCAGGAAATTATCCTCCCCAATTTTGTATTCAGCAAAGAAATGGAAGCGACCCCGGGTCTTGAGGTAAATATCCTGAACAAAAAAGAGATAGGCGAAGTAACCGGAGAATTATTTGGCATAAAGATTCAAGCCACATCAAAAGCAGATGACTTATTTTCTGCAAGCAGGAAAATTCAGGTATTGCTGTATGCCAACAACATTGCATACAGCAGCAGCAACATCATAACAATTGATCGGGGTGTAACACAGTCATTTGAATTTTCATTTGGCGGTCATAGTGAAATTATTGCAGTCATAGTAGATGCAAATACACAAGAACAAATTGATTCTGTAAAAGTGAAAAAATCGAACGCCAGAGATTTGGGCGGCCTAATGTAAAAAATGAATCATGATCATCTTAGACGACTTAGATAAAAAAGCTTTAGACCTCTTCAGGGGGTTTGTTGTAAAAAAAGACTTGGTGGGCATCATCAAAGGCGGTGCAAACGTACCTGCATTTGTATTGGAATATTTATTGGCCAACACTTGCAGTACCGAAAATGAAGAGAAGCTGAAAGAAGGGATGGAAAACGTCAAGACCATACTTCGCAATCATTACGTCAATCCCGAAGAAAGCACATTGATCCAATCAAAACTTCGTGAAAGAGGTCGCTATAAAATTATCGACAAAATATCAGTTGACTTAGATCCGCAAAGAGACCGATATTGGGCTAACATCAGCAATAGCAATATCAAGAAAGCCACAATCAGCGATGAACTGGTAAAAAGCCATGAGAAATTGCTGTTAGGCGGTATTTGGGCAATCATCGAAATGGAATACGACCCAATGATTACGATAGGCAGTGTTGTATATCCTTTTTTAGTCAGAGATATAAAGCCCATACAATTGTCAACTTTCGACAATACCAAAATTTCGGAAAAACGGAAAGAATTCACCAAAGATGAGTGGAAAAAACTATTGCTAAGAAGTGCAGGATACGAACCATACAGCGAAGGATTGGATGATAGAAAACTAAACCTGCTCCTTTGCCGCTTGATACCATTGGTGGAAGCCAACTTCAACATGGTTGAATTGGGCCCACGTTCATCAGGCAAATCTTATATCTACAAAGAAATAACGCCTTATGCCATACTCATATCAGGTGGACAGGGATCAGTAGCCCAGCTTTTTGTAAACAATACCACCGGGAGGGTAGGTGCAGTAGGTTTGTGGGATGCCATTTGTTTTGATGAAAGTACCGATAAACTATTCAAAGATCGTGATGCCATTCCGTTAATGAAAGACTACATGGAGTCAGGTTCTTTTTCCAGAGCCAAAGGTGGCGAAATTTCAGGTTCGGCTTCAGTTATCTTAAATGGAAATATCAATCAACCAGTAGAAACCGTATTGCAGACATCCCATTTGTTCAGTCCCCTGTCAGAAGAAGTAAACCACGACACCGCATTTTTAGACAGAATAAACTTGTTTCTGCCCGGTTGGGAAATAACTAAATTTAGTCCTTCAAATTTCACAACTCACTTTGGTTTCAGCACCGATTTCTTTTCCGAGATATTAAAGTTTCAACGCAAAACAACTTACTATGATGCTATCGATAAATATTTCAGTTTAGGTTCACACTTAAAACAACGTGATTCAAAATCGGTAAGACGTATTGTATCAGGTTTCATCAAGCTACTTCACCCTGACGGTAATTTCACTAAAGAAGACAT
>JAKIYP010000074.1 GCA_022708505.1 Bacteroidota bacterium | reverse complement strand
TAGGCTATAGAAGTTATATCGTCAGAATGTTCGGAAAATGTGCTAATTATTCTATCATTTACCATATCATATACAAAAACCATGTTATCTGATCCGCCATATGCCAGATATTGGCTGTCTGGAGATATTCGTACAGAAGTTATAATACTGTTGCATTTTAATGATTTCAATAGCTTTCCTTCTTTAAAATCCCATATAACAACTGTACTGTCTTTAGCTCCACTAACTAATTTGGTACTGTCGTTTGATATATCTATTGAAAGAATTTGTCCACTATGACCATCCCTGAATTCTCTGATCAATTCATTTGTCACCATTGAATAAACCTTAATAGACTTATTATCTGCTATTCCAATAGCCTTGCCATCAGGTGTAAAACAAATATCATAAATAATAGTTGCTCCTGTTGGGAACCTGTAATAGACCTTGTTATTTTGTGCATTTGTATTAATAACAAGGATATATATAATTCCAAAAACCAATGATATTTTTTTCATAACCAGCATATTAATAATAGAAATATTTATTCTTATTAAGCTTCACAACCAATCCTATATTGATTAAAGAGTTCATAAATGATTTATCGTTATAGAGTTTTGATGATACCCAATTCATATTATAGGAATAGCCATAAAAGAAACCCACATTCTGGGTAAAAGAGTATTCGAGACCAAGGATTCCTTTTAAACCTGTAATAAAATTGTTATCAGACATTGGAGGTGTTGAATTGTTTTCATAGGGTAAAATTTCAAATAGTGATTTTGATAAAACCAAATTTGAAAAGCCAATTGTTGGCCCACACTCAAAAAATAAAAGCAGCTTGTTCGAAAGGCCATTTTCCTTAAATTTATTGTGAACTCTGATTAGGAGGGTAATTGAATGCAGATGAGTTTCAGAATTCTCAAAATCAAAATAGTTGGATGAAATCCATTCATAAGCAGATTGATAGTCATAGTTTATTCCATAGCTTAAATATTCTTCAGAATTAATGAGCCCCTTAACTGAGAAACCTGTAAGCTTGTTGTAATTTGTATATAATGAAGGAGTAATATAATTGACTTCATTTATTGTTTCAGCTCCGGAAAAGCTGCCAACAGAATAACTTAAATAAATATTATACTTGTTACTGATTAATTGAGCATTGGAAATAATACTCCATGCTATTAATATGATTAGGAAAAAAGACCTTTTCATTGTAATGTTATCTGTTTGGATCATATTCCCATATTGTATTATTACGACCTAAGCCAAAATATCCTTTTCTATTTTTATTGTCAGTTGTAGACATACCTCTTTCAAAATCAAAGTCATAGGGGAAATCCAGCTCCGTCCAATCATTTGATACTATATTATATACCCAAAAATTTTGTGAAAATTGGGATTTGCAGTAAATTAAATTATCAATCAAAAACGATATAGAAACATGATGCTCCCTCCCAACTAACGGAATATTGCTTAATCTTTCCCATTTATCCGTGGTGAAGTTATATGAATAAAGTCTACTTGTAAAATCAATGGAAGCTTCCGTATGGCCAAAACCAACAAATGCATAATCATTATTTGATGTTGATAGTGAGTTCCAATAACCCCAATGGATAGGAAATTTTTCAACCACTGACCATGTGTCATTTGTTGGGTCATACCTCCATACTTCATCTGTACTATTATTATAGCTAGTGCCTCTTCCAGCTCCAATATATCCAAAACTTTGACTTGAGAATCCAAAAGCACCTCTAATTCCATCTGTTGGCAAACTACTTTTCTGTTCCCATTTTTCATGAATTAAATCAAACTCCCAAAAATCTGCAAAGTATTCATAAGTATACCATATATATCCGGTACCATAGTATATTTTACTACCGATCATAAATCCAGTTCCCCCGTCACGAATAATACCAGGAAAATTTTCCACTTTATAGTAAACTCTGGACTCAATATCGTATTTCCAAACTTCGTCCGAATCACTACATATTATATAGAGGCAATTATTATAAAACTGACAGAGATTACCCCATAATTGAGAAGACGGAAAATCCTTTAGCCTAAACCATTTATCATTTATAAATATTGTTTCATTAAAAGTTTCATTTTCACCAATTACTTCTATGCTTAGATTAACATTTCTATCGGGGTACACCCCATTATCCTGGGAAGGAACTATAATTTCCAGTTTATTTATTGAAGCGTTAATTACCTCTGCTGAAATCCCGCCAACTTGAATGATGTTATTTTCAGGAATTGGACTAAAATTGTTTCCGGTTAGAGTTATCTTTTCCCCGGTAAGAATAGTTTTCGGACTAAAATCGTTAAGAACCAATGATTCCAATTTGAAAGAATCGATAGAAGTTGCAGTTAGATTATTCATTAGGACTACCAGATTGCATATTCTGACATTTAAACTGTCTGGAACAACAACGGAAAGAGAGGTATTTGTAATTTCTTTAATTTCAGCTTTATAATAAATATCAAAATAAACCTTTAATGAGTTTGGATTGGATAAAAAATTATTGCCAGAAATGGTTAATTGAGAACCAAATGTCCCTGTTTTATCATTAAAATCATTAAGTATTGGTGGAATTAAGTTGAATGTATCAGTTGATTTAGTTTCATTGCCAAATATTGAAACTGAAATTGTTGATGATTGAACATCAAGTTTTTCAGGAATTATTGCGAGTAGTGTATCTTGTACAGAGTAGATTACATCTGCCTGGTAATTGTCGATATAAACCTTATTATTACTAGTTATATAACTAAAATTACAACCGATAATGTGCAATGTATCATTAATATTACCAGTTTTAGGAAAAAAATCTGAGATATCAGGAGCAGAGCTTCCAAGACTTGTGAATGTAACTGCCTTTCCATAAGTAATAAAATTGTCATTTTGTATGAAGGCCCTAACATAGTAGGTCAGGTTGTTTATTAATGTTGTGGATATTCTCTTACTAATAGTCCCAATGGAAGGCACTCCTGTGATTATATATTTTTCTGAATTATGAAACTCTGGATTTTTTTCTGTACTCCACACAAATCCATAATTAATAATCTTTGAATTACTTAAATCAGAAATTCTGGCATGAAAAGTTGCTCCGGACTTATCTATGTCAGTAATATCACCTGTCTGAATCAATGCAAAATCAAATTCATTGTCCTTTTTGCAGGAAAACAGGATCATTATAATCAACACCTGAATTAATATTGTTTTATTCATCAATAGTTCATTAAATGTTAATATAATTGTTTGAAAATCAAGAAAATAGTTAATAAATAACAACGAGATAATTTGGCAAAGTCCCTGACAATCAATAACTTAATAGATTAACCAAATCTGCAAAAGTTATGATTATCAGGGAACAAAAACCTTATAACACACTCATTCTTAATATGATGGACAAGTTGCCAAATATTAATAAATGGAGAAGGATGTTTCTCCTGGAGACTTTTATCTATTTTTTGTCCATCCGTGGTCGAATGAATTTCTTACAGCTTGCAAGGTATGGAAAATATAAAGAACAACGATACCGGCAGCACTTGTTCAATAATACTACCAAAACCTGATGCAAAAATTAATGAATTCATTCTTGATATAAAAGTCTTGCTATCTTTTTTCCATATACACTAACACGACACTTAACAGCCTGGCAATTTGGTGAGATGGCATAAAAATTACAAATATTCCCTGCACTGTTAACAGCAATTGCTTATTTATCAGGTATATATCCCCAATATATAAAATCATCTTTTGATTTTAGAAGTTTTATTCCGCCGTCATAAAGCACCATGTATTTGTTTGCAACATCAAGGACATTCCTGTAGTCATGGTCTGTTAATACTATTCCTTTACTATTTGAATGACTCCTTATCATTTCTTTTATAAGCTCAATATGAATTGGTGAGATGCCATTAAAAGGCTCATCTAGAAAAATGAATTTTGATTTTTGGCTTAATATTAATCTAACCTCCAGATATCTTGATTCTCCTCCAGACAGATCCCTGATTTTAACATCGGTAACTTTCGAAAGAACCTGGTCGTCAAAGAACTGATCCTGATCTATCTGATGATCGAATAGATTGACGGTTTTCTTTACCGTAAGATTTCCGGGCAGAAAATTGTCTTGCGGTAGAAAACTTATTATACCTGTTTTCTTAAACGGTTGACTTACAAGGCCACCATTAATAGTGATATGTTTGTGTTCAGTATATAGGGTTCCGAATAGTATTTTAAGAAGTGTCGATTTTCCTGAACCATTTCGTCCAAGCAGTCCGATTATATCCCCAGTCTGGCATCTTAAAAAGATGTCAGTGAGAACCTGTTTGTCCCCGAATGATTTTCTGATACTGTCAGCTTCAAATATATCTTGCATATGCTGAAATTATCAAGAATGGTAAGATAATGACTAGATTAAACAAATACGATATAAGGACTAATCTGAGTTTTGAAATCCCGAGGTTATAGTAGAAATAGTATTCTTGTTTCCTGGCGATCTCGAAGAAGAGAATCCCTAGTAGAAATCCGCCGGAGAAGTAGCTAAGCATGAATATGTATGACATTGATTCAAACGTAATACCTTTTGGTGACAAAGTGCTTGTAATAACAGTCGCTGCAATTGAAACGAGAAGGTCAATTTTAAAGACCAGAAGGCAGTATGGAATGGTCTTTTTAATCATCCACGGAGGTTATTTGTTGTTTCTTACAGTTAACATAATAGCCGGTAAGGGTACAGTGATGCCCCGGAAAGAATTCTGCATATAATTGAAAACCTAATATTCAGCAGGTAGCAGTTTCAGTTGTGCATAGCTGAAAACAGGTCCATCTTTGCACACGTACACCTCGCCCACGTTGCAGCGGCCACATTTGCCAAAGCCGCATTTCATACGGTTTTCAAGTGTTGTATAGATATTTTCGGGTGCAAAACCCAGCTTTTCCAGTACCGGGAAGGTAAACTTAATCATGATGGGAGGTCCGCAAACAATGGCAATGGTATTGCCGGACGATGGGGCTATCTTTTCCACAACAGATGGAACAAAGCCAATTTCTCCTTTCCAGTCGGGGGTCTCTCCACCGGGGTCGACAGTTGTGACAAGGTTTACATCGGGGCGGTTTTTCCACTCTTCCAATTCGTGTTTATAAACCAAATCATCAACCGAACGGGCGCCGTAAACAATGGTAATATCCTTGAAATTTTCACGCAAGTCGAGACAATTCCAAATCACGCAACGCATGGGCGGCAGTGCAATACCACCTGCAATAAACAACAGGTTTTTGCCTTTCCATTCGTCAATCGGGAAGATGTTCCCGTAAGGCCCGCGAAAACCAACAATATCACCTTCTTCGGCAGAAGCGAGCGCTGTAGTTACTTTTCCTGCCTGACGGAAAGTACATTCGATATACCCTTTCCTGGTTGGAGAGGAAGCAATACAGAAGGTCGACTCGCCAACTCCGAAAATGGAATATTCCCCAAACTGACCGGCTTTGAAAGTAAAAGTTGCTGCATCTTCTTCATTGATAAATTTTAACCGAAAAGTCTTTACACCCGGTGCCTCATGGGTAATTTTTTCGATCCTCATCTGGTAAGGTATGTAGATGTTTGGATTGCTCATGTTAGTGTGATCTCCATTTATGTGATTTACAATTTTATAATTTTCATTTATAAAATGATCATTTTCTATAACGCGGTGACAGTATCTAAAATATTGATCCCGGCAGGGCATGAACGCGAACAACGCCCGCAACCTACACATCCGGCTATCTTTGATTTATCGGGCATGTACCGGAACTTGTGAAGGATTCGCTGACGCCAGCGTGTACCCTGATCAGGCCGGGGATTGTGCCCCGAAGTGTGCAGGGTGAAGAGTGAAAATCCACACGAATCCCAGCAACGCAAACGGGTACCCTGACTTCCGTGTGCTTCGTCCTGAATATCGAAACAACTGCAAACCGGACAAATATACGCGCAGGTGCCACATCCCAGACAAGCCCTTGATTTTTCGGCCCAAAGAGGGTTCTCAAACAATTCCTGGAGTTTAGCCTGAATTTCATCCTGGTTGAATCGGGGTTCCACCTTTGCAAGGCTCTGTTCTTTTCCTTCTGCCGTAGAAGCTTCAAAGAGTGAAGAGTTTTCTTCAACGACTTTCTTACCTTTTTCCGTGATGATTTCGGCCAGGAAATCGCCGGTCTGGAGTCTGGTGAAAAGAATATCGCTACCGGCAGTATTACCGGGGCCACCATTTACCGAGGTACAAAAGCAAAACTCATCACAGGTATTGCAACTAAAACTCAACACCAACAAATTCTTCCGGCGCTTGACATACAGGTTATCGATATAATCCTTCTCAAAAGTATTGGTCATGGGAATGAATGCAGCCGCATCGCATGGACGTGAACCCCATAACACCACCTCGGAGAAAGGATTGCCGGTGGGATCGTTTATCAGAATGCCATCCTGTGTCTTCTTGTAGGAAAAGACCTTTTCGTAGCGCGGAAAAACAACTTCTTTGGCCGAATTGGCCGTTAGCAGATAATCCCCGGCTATTTCGCCGAATTTTTCCACTTTCTGAAATAAGATACGTTCCCCTCTGTTTTTTGGAGCGTACATGGTTTTTCCCTTTTCGGCCAGATTGTCGAATAATTTCGACATCGAAGGTTCGTTTATCGAATAATTCCCGGTTTGCATAACTACCTTATAAATGATTCTTTATCATCAGGATCAAAGCTTGAAAGCATATTGGGTTCGCTGATTTTTGGCCCATAATCGCCAAAACTTTCGGATAAATCCTGAATCAGACTTTTGTTTAACAGATGAATAGGAATACCCAGAGGACAAGCATGATAACAGGCTTCGCAATCGGTACAACGCCCGGCAAGATGCATCGCCCTCATCACGTGCCATTCGAGATTACCCTGCAGATGAGAAGCCACAGGGATCCACTGTGGCTGGTTGTTCTCGATAGTACAACGTGTACAGTAGCACAACGGACAGGCCGCACGGCAGGCATAACATTTAAAGCATGGTTCAAGCAACTCCACCCAATATGCGAACCTCTCCCCTACCGGCATATTCTTAATCTCTTCAATCTTCTTCAGGTATTTCTCCTCAATTACAATTTTGTGATCGGACAAAAAAGATTCAATGGCCTTGAATGAGCTGAATTCAAGCAGTTTTCCATCGGGATCGATGCCCAAAACAACCAGATCGCCTTCGGTAAGCTGTTGTTCGGCAACCAGCTGAACAATGCTTCTCAACACCGGAAGCGGAGCTACAATAGCAGGTTTTCCAAGCTTCCTGATCTCCTGTTTGGTAAGGTATACAGCCAGATTTTGAATGCACCGGTTGTCGAACATCAACTGTTCACAACCGGCGGGTGTAGTTACAAAAATGGCTTGAGGTCGTTTTGCCGATCCCAATCCATAACCGATTACCACCTGAACTTCGTTCGCTTCGAGCAGTGATGCCGCTTTCTTTATCAGTTCGTTCATACCTTAGCCTCCTTTTTCAAATGAACAGCCACTTTTGCATAATCGGTATATGGTCCCAGTTCGCGGATGTTGTTCACGGTAGTGTTCGCAATTTCAGCCCACTTGGCACCTTCTGCAGCTGAAACCCACGAAAACTGGATTCTGCGCACGTCAATTCCCAGAAAATCGAGCAAGCTCCTGAAGGTAATCCAACGCCTTCGGGCATGAAAGTTGCCTGAAGTGTAATGGCAGTCGTTGGGATGGCATCCCGAAACAATAATTCCATCAGCACCTTCGGCAAAAGCCTTTAGCAATAACATGAAATCGATCCGCCCGGTACACGGGAAGCGGATAATTTTTACATTCTGCGCATATTTTATCCGGCTGGTACCGGTCAGGTCAGCACCTGCATATGTACACCAGTTGCAGACAAACGCCACTATCTTCGGTTCAAATTCACTCATAAACAATATTTAAAATCATCATATAGGCACATGGATAAAATCTTTTTTCGGGTTGTCCATACATCTATATGTTTTCTAACATTAATTATTATTCGTCATTCAGCAAAGCCATCACTTCAGTGTACATCTGCTCGTTCGAGTAGCCCTGAATGTCTATCGATTTTGAACGACAGAAAGCCACGCAGGTACCACAGCCCTGGCACAATCCCGGATTTACTTTGGCCACCTTCTTTATTACATTCCCTTTTCGGTCGGTAATCAGTTCTTCGCCGATAGCCTGATACGGACAGGCCGTTGCGCACATAAAACAACCTACACAGGTGGAATAAACCGGTGGGGCTGAACGGTTCACCACAGCAACTACCGGCTCGCGGCTCAGTTCATCCTGTGAGAACAAGATTGCCACTTTGGCCGCAGCTCCTGAAGCCTGAGATACCGTTTCAGGAATATCTTTCGGCGCCTGACAAGCTCCGGCAAGGAAAATTCCTGCAGTATTGGTTTCAACTGGCTTTAATTTCGGATGGGCTTCGGAGAAGAAATTGTACGCATCGTACGAAACATGCATCCGTTGCGCTAACTCCTCCGATCCCGGATTTGCCACTGCCGCCGATGCCAGCACTACCATGTCGGCTTCAATTTCAACCGGTCTGGCGTTCAGCAGGGTATCGACACCTTTTACAATCAGTTTGCCATTCTCTTCATATACTTTTGAAACGCGGCCACGGATGTAGTTTACTTCATCTTCAACAATGGCGCGTCTTGTAAACTCTTCATAATTCTTACCTCCTGCCCGGATGTCCATGTAGAAAATATACGATTTGCCATCATGAACTTTGTGTTGATAAAGCATTGCATGTTTTGCCGTGTACATGCAGCAAATCTTCGAGCAATACGGGATTCCCTTCGCGGGATCACGTGATCCGGCACAGGCAATAAAAACAATCTTTTTTGGAATTTTACCATCTGATGGACGGCGGATTTCACCCAATGTCGGTCCTGATGCCGAAGCCAGGCGTTCAAACTGCAAACCGGTGATTACATCTTTGTATTTGCCGTATCCATATTCCGGAAATTCGGATGGTTCCATGACATTGAAGCCGGTTGCAACGACTACTGCCCCAACTTCTATCTCGATCAATTCATCCTCCTGATTAAAACGGATCGCCCCAGTCGGACAAACTTTTTCGCAAACCTTGCATTTTCCTTGCTGGTAATACCGGCAATTTTCCTTGTCGATTACCGGTTTGTTGGGAACTGCCTGTGGAAACGGCACATAAATAGCCGTACGAAAACCCAATCCGGCATTGAACTCGCTGGGTATCTTTTTCGTCGGGCATTTGGTTGTACATAGCCCGCAGCCCGTACACAATTTTTCGTCAATGCTTTTTGCTTTCTTCCGAATGGTTGCCTTAAAGTTCCCGATGAAACCATCCAGTTTTTCAAGCTCGGAATACGTCATCAGGGTAATATTGGGATGCTGCGCCACTTCCACCATTCGCGGTGTAAGTATACACTGTGAACAATCGAGCGTTGGGAAGGTCTCCGAAAGCTGCGACATATGGCCTCCAATGGATGGATCTTTCTCAATCAGAACAACCTTGTGCCCGGAATTGGCAATATCGAGACTTGCCTGAATACCAGCAATTCCACCTCCTATAACCAGTGCCGTTTTGGTAACGGGAACTTTAATCGGGTACAAGGGTTTATTG
>JAKIYP010000073.1 GCA_022708505.1 Bacteroidota bacterium | reverse complement strand
ATCAACGAATACAATAACGATCGCAAAGATCTGGATAAGAATATCACCGACGAAGCGATCCAACTGATTGCTTCGAATAACAATTACATCAAAAGAAAATCAATTGTAGTTTACAAACCTGATTGGCACAAAGGGGTTATCGGTATCGTAGCATCACGACTTTCTGAGGAGTTCTACAAGCCGTCCATTGTACTAACCAGTTCTAACGGCCTCGCCTCAGGCTCAGCCCGATCTGTTCCCGGTTTCGACATTTACAGCGCTATTGATGCCTGCAGAGATCTGCTTGAAAATTTTGGAGGACACCGTTATGCTGCGGGATTGTCAATGAGAGAAGAAAATGTTCTGGTTTTCACGGAACGTTTCGAACGTTACGTATCAGAAAATATAACAGAAGAACAAACTTCTCCTCAAATTGATATTGATGCCCTGATCGATTTCAAAGACATTACACCCAAATTTTTCAATGTTCTGAAACAATTCGGACCGTTTGGACCTGGCAACATGAAACCAGTATTTGCCACCAAAAAGGTAATGGATTACGGCTCAAGCCGTTTAGTAGGAAAAGAGCAGGAACACCTCAGACTGGAACTTGTGGATTCCAGTTCGGAAAACGTGATGAACGGTATCGCTTTCGGCATGTACGAATTTAACGATCACCTGAAATCAATGAAGCCTTTGGATATCTGTTATACGCTGGAAGAAAATAATTTCAACGGAAACACAACAATTCAATTGATGATCAAAGATATTAAAGTGTAAATACATTTACTATTTACAGATTTACTATTTATATCGACAACACCTGTAAAACCCCGATCAGATTTTCATTCACGGGTTTATCATCTTTGATTGCTTTTGAGAGCGGTACATGTACAATTTCATTGTTTACAATGCCTATCATGATGTTACGCAAACCATCCATCAGCGCATCAATTGCAGCAACTCCCATACGGCTCGCAATAATACGATCGTAAGCAGTCGGAGAGCCTCCCCGTTGGATGTGTCCGAGAATGGAGACACGCACATCGTATTCCGGATGCTCGTTACGCATTCGCTCTGCCAACCCGTTTGCTCCACCCGTTATATTACTTTCGGATACAATTACAATACTACTGTTTTTCGATTTTCTGAAACCATTGCTGATTAATTCCTCCAACTGGTCAACCTTAGTTTCTCTTTCAGGAATAATGGCAGCTTCCGCTCCTGATGCAAGCGCACTGTTCAGAGCCAGGAATCCGGCATCTCTACCCATCACTTCTATGAAAAACAATCTTTCGTGCGAACTTGCTGTATCACGGATCTTATCAACAGCATCGATAATGGTGTTTAAGGCAGTATCATAACCTATAGTGGAATCAGTTCCAAACAAATCATTATCAATGGTTCCCGGGAGCCCTACAACAGGAATGTTATATTCCTGAGAAAATATACGTGCTCCGGTAAAAGTACCATCCCCACCGATTACAACCAACGCATCTATTTCCTCCCTGATCAGGTTATCATAAGCAGTTTTGCGTCCCTCGGGAGTTTTAAACTCCATACATCTGGCCGACTTAAGAATCGTACCACCCTGCTGGATAATATTACTTACATTTTCAGTTTGAAATTCTTTAATTTCTCCTGTTATCAAACCTTTGTAACCTCTGTAGATTGCTTTCACCCTGATACCGTTAAAAATGGCAGCACGAGTTACCGCCCTGATCGCGGCATTCATTCCGGGAGCATCTCCTCCGGAAGTAAGCATCCCGATACATTTAATCCCTAATCCCATAAAAAACTATTTTT
Source organism: Bacteroidota bacterium (assembly GCA_022708505.1). Taxonomy (GTDB): domain Bacteria; phylum Bacteroidota; class Bacteroidia; order Bacteroidales; family Paludibacteraceae; genus Paludibacter. The sequence continues at coordinate 7,871 of JAKIYP010000073.1, read as the reverse complement.
CCAATGTGCTTAATGTTTCAGCCACTTGTTCCATAAGCCACATGGGCGTGGATGTAGCTCCGCAGATACCAATCTTTTTCGTTAAATCGAGATTAAGCTCCAGCACTTCCGACGGTTCCGATACAATATAAGAGTTTGGATTAATACTTTTACAATGCTGAAACAACACCTTACCGTTGGAACTTTTTTTCCCGCTGACGAAAATCACAATATCGTTCTGCTGTGCAAAGGTAGTAATATTTGGGATTCTGTTCGATACCTGCCTGCAAATTGTATCAGAATATTCAAACTTTGATTCTTCCTGTTTCTGATTTGTAATATTTTGAATCAAATGATTAAATCCTTCCAGTGATTTGGTGGTCTGTGAGAACAAACGAATATTTTTTGAAAAATCAACTTTTGATAAATCGGACTCTTTCTCCACGACAATGGCATTACCTCCCGTTTGTCCGACCAGTCCGTTTACTTCAGCATGGCCATGCTGACCGTAGATCACAATTTGCGTATCATCATCTCTGGATGTATCAAAAGCTGTCTTTACCCTCGATTGCAACTTCAGCACAACCGGGCAGGAAGCATCTATCAGAGTAATGTTGTTGTTTCTTGCAATCTCATAGGTTGACGGAGGTTCTCCGTGCGCGCGTAGCAATACTTTTGCATCATGAAGCTGGGCAAACTGTTCATGATTAATTGTTATCATGCCCATTCTCTCGAGACGTTCCACTTCTTTTCCGTTGTGAACAATATCACCCAGGCAATACAATACCTCTCCTTTCGCCAATTCTTCTTCTGCCTTGGCAATGGCCTTAACCACACCAAAACAAAAACCGGATTTTTTATCTATTTCTATATTCACTTTTCTAACATTTTAAATTACCATATAAGTCATATAAGAAACATATAAGATTGATGTAATTATGTACAATTCACTCACATTTACAATGATTTGAAAAACAAAGCTTATATGTTCCTTATATGACTTATATGGTAATAAAGAGTTTTATCATTTTATTTTTTGATCAAATAATGACCTTAAAATTTCCTGTTGCTCCACAATACTTAGTTCCGAATTGTCAATTACAATGGCATCATCAGCTTTTTTCAACGGACTTTCTTTCCTGTTCTGGTCCCGGTCATCACGCTCCTTCACATTAGCAAGCACCTCCTCATACGATACCTTTTCTCCTTTCCCTCTCAATTCATCCATACGGCGTTTAGCCCTGATTTCTGCTGAAGCTGTCAAAAACACTTTCAATTCTGCTTCAGGGAATACAACAGTTCCGATATCACGTCCATCCATTACAATGCCTTTTTCAACACCCATTATTTGCTGCTGCCTAACCAGCTCTCTCCTGACGGCTCCGAGTGTACTCACACGACTGGCACCATTTGAGACTTCGAGTGTACGGATTTCTTTCTCTACATTCTCACCATTGAGATAAATTTCAGCCTTGCCCTGATCATTCAGTTTAAACTCAAGATGAACAGTACCGATATTACTTTCAATACGATCAACATCCATATTTTCAGCATCCATCCAGCCATTACGCATACAATACAAAGAAACGGCACGATACATGGCGCCGGTATCAACGTATATATAACCCACTTCATGGGCCAATTGTTTAGCCATCGTACTTTTTCCGCAGGAAGAAAATCCATCAATGGCGACAATAATTTTTTTCATACGTTTAAATTTTATTTTTTAGTTGTCGTATGGAACTCTCGATGAAATAATTTACTCATCCACTTGAGCGGAATAATTGATTAAATTATTTCATGTTCGTTTCATAAATTTTCATTTATAGTCTGAAATCATTAAGGGAGGTGGTGATAGAGAACATATAGATCGTATTGCCAACCTGGAATTGACTTGTACCAAACCCAACATGGAAATGACTGATTTTAATTCCTCCTCCAAAAGAGAAACCTGTCATACTTTTAAAACCATCCATTTTCAGTTCCTGATGACGACGATGGTTATATGAAGCCGCGAGATAGAGGTTTTTGCCGGGTAAAAACTCAACACCAATTATGGCATGCCTGAAAATATTATCAATAACCGGAATTTCACTAGTCACATCCACTCTGTCATATTCTAGCTGCGAGTTTTTATTGTTGATATATCTTAAATCCCAGTCATGCAAATTGTGAAAGGTGAAAGAAAATCTGAAAGGAGCATGTTCCAGTTTATGAGACACGCCCAATTGAATATCAAAAGGTAATGGTTCTATATGCTGTCCGTTCTCGTCAGAATAATATCCCTTGAATTGCGTTCCCATGTTGCGTAAAACCAAACCCGCATAAAACAACTGACCGGGATGTTGATAACTCAATCCCATATCTACAGCAGCACCATAAGACATATAGCTACCATTTGTCAGACTGACGACAGAATATACCGGTTTAAGCGCTGCGCCCGCATACAATCCTTCAGCAATCATTCTGCTGTATATCAAACTCATTGAGATGTCTTTAGCCGTAAAGTCCCCGATTATCTCATTGTATTCTGTTGTTTCTTTGAATGTTCCGTAATCTACATACTGAACACCCAGAGCAAATTGGTTCTTACCGACTGATTTTCCATAAATTGCCGTACCAAACTGAATATCTGCAAGATAATTTGCCATATTCAGCCCAATTGTATTATCCGATTTGTTTGTTAACAAAGCCGGATTTAACAATGCGAAATTGATATCATAATCGGCAACAGAAACATTTTTTCCCCCTAAAGCAGCCATCCTGGATGAAACCGGCAAATCGAGAAACTGAAAAACACCATTGCCTGCCAAAACAGAAACATCACCGGCAAACCAGGCCAACAACAATAATAAAGCAACTTTTATTTTCATCCAACAATTTTTATTTCATACGATTATCTATGGAACTCTTGATGAACTTTAGTCATACATCGGGTGTAATGCATTGATTAATTTAGTTCATGTTCGTTTCAAAACAATAGAAAAGTCACAAAAAACTCCCAAAGATACATTATTTTAAAAACTATCTCACCAATAAAATGAGAAACCAAACGATATATTAACGTATTTTCAGAGAAAAATTTTATGTAAAATCAAAAAAAAACAAGAAAACCAGTAATTTAGGATTGTTTTAACAATAAAAATAATTTTTTTCGTTCTATAATCAGAGAATTGAAAAAAATATTGTACATTTGCCGAACTGAAAAACAATCAAAAAATTGCATTGATATGGACGTTAAAAAATCATCCAAAGCATCACTAGAAGATAAGAAATCCATTTTTATACTGATGGGATTTATTGTGGCCTTGTCGTTGATTTACATTGGTTTTGAATGGACACAACATGAGGTAACCATTTACGAGGATATATCTTTAGAGATTGCAGCGGAAGAAGAAATCGAAATCATCCAGACAGCTGAGGTTTTACCTCCTCCGCCGCCACCGGAAGTTCCTGAGGTTATCGAAGTCTTAAATGTTGTGGAAGACGATGTGGAAACAGCAGAAATTGTTATCGATACAGAAGATGATAAAGATAAACAAGTCGTTATTCAAGCTCCGGTTCAGGCTGCTGCCGTTCAGGAAGAAGAAACCGAAGTAATCTTCATGGTCGTTGAGTCTATGCCTTCATTTCCCGGAGGAGATGCTGCGTTATTCAAATTCCTGAGCGACAATATCAAATATCCGGTTATTGCACAGGAAAGCGGTATTCAGGGACGTGTTATCTGTCAGTTTGTGGTAAACCGCGACGGTTCAATCGTTGACATTGAGGTAGTACGTAGCGTTGACAGAAGTCTTGATGCAGAAGCTGTACGTGTAATTCAAAGTATGCCTAAGTGGACACCTGGTAAGCAGCGTGGTAAAACAGTTCGTGTAAAATATACGCTGCCGGTTAACTTCCGCTTACAGTAAGGATTAATTTCCGGTTGCACCAACGGTCTGCCGGTTGAATAATAACTAATTTAAGAACCGTTTGGTGCGTACCAAGCGGTTTTTTTAAATACGAAAGTCGCTGATGAAAACAGAAATATATCAGGAAAAAGCAGTTCTGGTCGGATTAATTACTCCGGAACAGGATGCTGCAAAAGCAAAAGAATACCTCGACGAGCTTGCTTTCCTCGCTGATACTGCCGGTGCAACTCCTGAGAAATACTTTTTTCAGAAAATTGATTATCCAAACCCTAAAACATTTGTAGGACCAGGGAAACTGGATGAAATCAAAGCTTATATAACTGCTAATGATATTGGACTTGTCATTTTCGACGATGAACTTTCACCCAAGCAACTCAGAAACATCGAAAGAGAGCTGAATGTGTTGATTCTGGACCGTACCAATCTGATTCTGGATATTTTTGCCAAACGGGCACAAACAGCCAATGCCAAAACACAGGTCGAACTGGCTCAGCTTCAGTATATGTTGCCACGACTTACCCGCTTGTGGACTCACCTTGAAAGACAACGTGGAGGTATTGGCATGCGAGGTCCCGGTGAAACCCAGATTGAAACCGACCGACGGATCATCCTGAATAAAATTTCTTTATTGAAAAAGAATCTGAAGGATATCGACAAACAAATGTCGACACAACGTAAAAACAGAGGAAAAATGGTACGCGTAGCTTTGGTTGGGTATACTAATGTCGGAAAATCAACCATTATGAACATGCTCAGCAAGTCGGATGTATTTGCTGAAAACAAGCTCTTCGCAACACTCGATACTACTGTTAGAAAAGTCATAGTAGAGAATCTGCCTTTCTTACTGACCGACACGGTGGGGTTCATCCGCAAATTGCCGCACCACCTGATCGAATCCTTCAAATCTACGCTGGATGAAGTCAGAGAGGCTGATCTGTTGCTACATGTGGTAGACATTTCTCATCCCAACTTTGAAGAACAACTTGAAATTGTCAACCAAACCCTGAAAGAAATTGATCCCAAAGAAAAACCTGTTATCCTGGTTTTCAACAAAATGGATGCTTTCTCCTATATTCCTAAAGATGAAGATGATTTATTGCCTATTCAAAGGGAAAACATCAGTTTGGAAGAGCTGAAAGCAACCTGGATTTCTAAATTACACGACAACTGCATTTTCATCTCTGCAAAGGAAAAAATCAACATCGAAAACATGAAAGCTTTACTGTATGAAAAAGTAAAAACAATTCACGTTGAAAGATATCCGTATAATGATTTTTTGTTTCAAAAATTCGACGAATAAATATTTTTCAAAAAACAGCTATTTAACCCTTAAACAAACTAATTATAATGACCCGCTACCGTCAACTTACCGAAAAAGAAATTGCTGCACTGACCGTTTACGGATGTACCGCTGAGAACTGGAAAACTGTTACTGTAACTGAAAATTTCACACCGGATTATATTGCCAATGTTCATTTTTCCGGAGAAATAAAACTGGGGTCTTTTAATAAGACATTTGATCTTGCCGGAGGACTAAAGAAGCATACCGGTATCTACAATTGTTGTTTGCACAACTGCACCATCGGAGACAACGTTTATATTGACAAGATTCACAATTATATTGCCAATTACACCATCGGGAATGACACCTTCATCGACAATATCAATTTACTGATTGTCGATGGAACAAGCTCATTCGGCAACGGCGTCAGAGTCCCTGTGATGAATGAAGGCGGAGGACGGGAAATTCCAATCTTCGACCATCTATCTGCTCCGTTGGCCTATATACAAGCCTTGTACCGGCATCGAAAAGAGGTGATTCAGAATATTCAGAAGATGATAGATGAATATGCCAAATTACAACAATCAGATAAAGGCTTTATTGGGAATAACGTGCGCATGGTCAATTGCGGTACCATTAAAAATGTACAAATCGGACATTGTGCTGTCATTGAAGGAGCATCTATCCTCGAAAACGGGACCATCAACAGTAATGAAGAAGCGCCAGTTATCATTGGATCCGGAGTGAAATGTAAAGACTTCATTCTGAGTTCCGGAGTTGAAGTGACTGACTCTACACTGATATCACGTTGCTTTATCGGACAGGGCTGCATACTCGCCAAACATTATTCCGCATTAGATTCGCTGTTCTTTTCGAATTGTCAGGGTATGCACGGGGAAGCAACAGCTATCTTTGCCGGGCCTTATACAGTCACTCACCATAAATCGACACTGCTGATTGCCGGGATGTTCTCTTTCCTGAACGCCGGAAGTGGTTCTAACCAAAGTAACCACATGTACAAACTCGGTCCGATTCATCAGGGTATTTGCGAACGTGGATCAAAAACCACCAGCGACTCCTATTTACTATGGCCGGCAAAAATTGGTGCATTTACACTGGTTATGGGACGTCATTATAAACATTCAGACACCTCTGATTTACCTTTTTCATACCTGATAGAAAACGCGACCGACAGCTACCTTGTCCCCGGGGTTAATCTGCGAAGCGTAGGTACTATCCGTGATGCACAAAAATGGCCTAAGCGTGATAACCGTAAAGACAGTCATAAACTCGATCCTATCAATTTTAATTTATTGAGTCCCTATACCATTCAGAAAATGATGAAAGGGATGGAAGTGTTGAAAAAACTGCAACAAATATCAGGCGAAACAACCGATGTATATGTGTATCAAAATTGCAACATTAAAAATTCTTCTCTCAGAAACGGACTTGAATACTACCAAATAGCCATTACTAAGTTCCTTGGTAACTCACTGATAAGCAGGCTGGGTGAAAAAACATACAATAGCATTGAGGAGGTAAGAGAGAGACTCAAACCGGATACACCCAAAGGGCATGGGGAATGGATTGATCTGTCCGGACTAATCGCTCCAAAAAGTAAAATTGACGAATTGCTTCATGCAGTTGAACAGAACAAATATAGTCTGGAGAAAATCCAGTCAGAGTTTGAACGTATGCATGCTCAGTATTACAGCTACGAATGGACTTGGGCAAAAGACAAACTGGAACAGTATTGGGATAAATCGATTGATGAAGTTACTTACGGCGATATTGTTGAGATGATAGAACACTGGAAATCATCGGTAGTTAAACTGGATCAACTGATTTATATTGATGCAAAAAAAGAATTTGATTTGAACTCTAAGACAGGTTTCGGTGTTGATGGAGATGAGAACCAGAAACATCAGGACTTTGAATCCGTTCGGGGATGTTTCGAGAGCAACCCTTTCGTGTTGGAAGTTTTGAATCACATTAAAATCAAGACTGAACTTGGAAATCAAATGATTGAACGTTTAAATAAAGTGAGATAGTGAATAGCGAAGAACGAATAGCTAATAACGAAATTGGGTTTGTTTAAATGTATAAAAGTCTAAAAATTCAAACTTAATGTTTTTAATTTGGTTTAAATGCTTAATAGTAAATAGCTAAATCGTAAATGAATATTAGCTTATATGGTTTATATGGTTTAAAAATTTACTTTTGTGTGCCTTTTGTGGTTAAAATATAAAAAGATATGAACAATTTCAATTTTTACAGTCCGACTTATTTCGTATTCGGAAAAGGTCGTGAACATGAATCAGGCAAATTGGTAAAACAATTTAAAGGTTCTAAAGTGTTAATCCACTATGGAAGTGGTTCTGTTGTGAAAAGCGGATTACTCGACCGGGTAAAAAGCTCACTGAAAGATGCTGGTATTTATTTCACTGAACTGGGTGGAGTTATACCCAATCCACGTAGTGGACTGGTTTATCAGGGTATTGACATCTGTAAAAAAGAAAACATCGATTTTATTTTAGCGGTAGGAGGTGGAAGTGCTATTGATTCAGCTAAAGCGATTGCAATTGGAGCACTTTACAATGGCGATTTCTGGGATTTCTACTCCGGGAAACGCATAGAAAGAGCATTGCCGGTTGCCACCATTCTTACGCTGACTGCCGCCGGAAGTGAAGGTTCAACAG
>JAKIYP010000072.1 GCA_022708505.1 Bacteroidota bacterium | reverse complement strand
GACAAAACAACGGTAGGAACCACCACCAATCAAAACGGCTATTACGAGCTATCAACCACGGTTAAAGATTCTGTAACCATCGTTTTTTCGTTGCTCGGATATGAAACCATCCGGCACACACTCTATCCCAAACAGGCCGTGATGCAAATTTCAGTAGAATTACGTCCGACCAGCACGCAAATTCAGGATTTAGATGTGGTTGCACAACGCAGACAAACATCGACGATGGACTATCTGGATCCGTTGAAATCGAAACTGATGCCCAATATTTCAGGGAATTTCGAATCGATTCTGATTACTTTTGCAGGCGTTACTTCCAATAATGAATTGAGTTCGCAATACAATGTGCGTGGTGGTAACTTTGATGAAAACATCGTGTATGTCAATGGTATTGAGGTTTATCGTCCTTTGTTGGTACGGGCAGGTCAACAGGAAGGACTCAGTTTTATCAACAACGACATGGTGCAAAAGGTAGGATTTTCTTCGGGTGCTTTCAATGCTGAGTATGGCGATAAAATGTCGTCGGTACTCGATATAGAATACAAGAAACCCACTGAATTTGAATCTTCTGTGTCCATGAGTTTACTGGGAGCAACGGCCTACGTGGGTACTTCTAAAAACAAATTCACCCAATTGCATGGTATCCGGTACAAGACTTCGGCTTATCTGCTGGGCTCATTAGATACGGAGGGAGAATACAATCCATCATTCATCGATTATCAGGGTTATTTTACTTATAAGCTTTCTGAAAAATCAGAAATGACATTCCTGGGAAACTTCTCGCAGAATATTTTCAATTTTGTCCCGACCACACGTGAAACCAATTTTGGAACATATAACATGGGGCGCAAGCTCACCATTTTCTTCGAGGGTCAGGAGAAAGATATCTTCAGAACAGCTTTCGGAGCGTTGAGTTATCATTATCATCCTCAACAGAATATTAAATTGAGTCTGACCTCCTCAGCATTCCAGACCGATGAAAATGAAAACTTTGATATCCTGAGTGAATATCATCTGGGGGAAGTTAAAATGGACCTGAAAGAAGAAAACCGAGAAGGCGCCACGCTCGGTATTGGAAAATATCACGAACATGCCCGTAACACCCTGAATGCAACAGTGGTTAATATCGGTCATACCGGAGAATTTAACGGAATATCGCACAAACTGAAATGGGGTGCAAACCTGCAGAGGGAAATTATTGCCGATCAAATCAGCGAATGGGAATGGCGCGATTCGGTAGGCTATTCCCTGCCCTACGACGACGAAAGCGTGAACCTGTATTATAACATGAAAGCGTCGAACACACTCACCAGTTGGCGAACAACCGCTTTTCTACAGGATACCTACAAATGGCGGGGCGATGCAGGTGGTTTTACCCTGACAGGCGGAGTGCGTGCCCATTACTGGACTTTCAACAAAGAATTATTGGTGAGCCCCAGGGTTTCTCTGGCTTTTATACCTGCCTGGGAAAAGGATTTCAGTTTCAGATTGGGAACCGGTTTGTATTACCAGGCTCCGTTTTACAAGGAAATCAGGGACACGGTCAGCGATGTACTGGGAAATGTGAATATCACGCTGAATGAAAACATCCGCGCTCAGCGTTCGGTACAGTTAGTACTGGGAGGCGATCATTATTTCAGGGCTTTTGGCCGACCGTTTAAATTTACAACGGAAGCGTATTTGAAATTAGCCGACCGGGTGATTACCTACGATGTGGATAACGTACAGATTACGTATTCAGGGCATAACAATGCCAAAGCTTATACAGCCGGTATTGATTTCAAACTTTTCGGAGAATTGGTTCCCGGAACAGATTCCTGGATTAACTTCTCGCTCATGAATTCGAAAGAAGACATCATTGGCGACAGTTATTTGCAGCATACCTACGATGAAAACCGGAATATCACGTCATCTACCATGGTTTGGCCATCGTGGGTTTCTCGTCCGAACGAACAACGTTACGCTTTCTCCATGATGTTTCAGGATTACCTGCCCAACAACCCGAATTACAAATTGCAGCTGAAATTCGTATATTCGGATGGTATGCCTTACGGTCCGCCCCGCAATAACCTGTATCGCGGCGTTCTGCGTGCTCCTGCCTACAAACGGGTCGATATTGGCGCTTCGAGGATATTAGTCAGCGGAAAAGATGCCCTGATGAATAAGAAATGGATGAAAGGTTTGCAGAGCATCTGGCTGAATCTGGAAGTGTTTAACCTGATGGACTTTAAAAACGTAAATTCGTATTACTGGGTAACAGATATTTACGGACAGCAACTCGCCGTTCCGAATTATCTCACAGGCCGACAATTTAATATCAAATTGATAGTGGATTTTAAATAATTTCACTAATTTTGCAGGCAAAACTAAAAAAAGCATGCCACAGACATCCCAACGCGGGAATTCAATGCCCGAATCGCCTATCCGTAAGTTAGTTCCGCTGGCCGACAAAGCCAAAGCACGCGGAGTTAAAGTGTATCACCTGAATATTGGTCAGCCCGATTTGAAAACTCCTCAGGTGGCGATCGACGCGATTCGCAATATCGACAGAAGTATACTGGAATACAGTCCGAGTGACGGAATTAAAAGTCTGCGTACCAAACTGGCCAGTTACTACCATCGCTTTAATATTGATGTAACGGAAGAAAACATCATTGTTACCACTGGTGGCTCCGAAGCAGTGAACTTTGCCTTCATGAGCTGTCTGGATCCGGGAGATGAAATCATCGTTCCCGAGCCTGCTTATGCCAACTATACTGCTTTTGCCATTGCGGCCGGCGCTGTTATCAAACCGATATTCTGCAGTATTGAAGATGGTTTTGCCCTGCCTCCGATTGAAAAATTCGAGGAACTCATCACACCCAGAACCAAAGGTATCCTGATTTGCAACCCGAACAATCCGACCGGTTATCTCTATACCCGCGCCGAAATGAACAACATCAAGAAACTCGTAAAGAAATACGATTTGTATTTATTCTCCGATGAAGTTTACCGTGAATTCTGTTACACCGGTGCACCTTATATTTCGGCTTTTCATCTGGATGGAATCGAAGAAAACGTCGTATTGTTCGACTCTGTTTCAAAAAGATACAGTGAATGTGGAATCCGCGTTGGCGCTTTGGTAACTAAAAACAAAAAAGTAAGGGACAACGTGATGAAATTTTGTCAGGCCCGTCTGAGTCCCCCGTTAATCGGACAAATTGCAGCAGAAGCTTCCATCGATACCCCGGAAGAATATATGCTCGAAATGTACAACGAATATGTGGAAAGGCGTAAATACCTGATTGATGGCCTGAATCGTATTCCCGGCGTGTATTCACCGATACCGATGGGCGCTTTTTACACTGTTGCCAAACTTCCGGTTGATGATGCCGATAAATTCTGTGCCTGGTTGCTATCAGACTTTGATTATGAGGGTCAGACCGTAATGATGGCTCCTGCTTCCGGTTTTTATACGACTCCTGATATCGGCCGGAATGAAGTCCGTATCGCTTACGTACTGGAAAAAGAAGCCCTGAAAAAGGCCTTGATCGTACTCGAAAAAGCGCTGGATGCTTACCCCGGTAACACCTTGAAAAAATGACATGAATTTAGAATACTTCATAGCAAAACGCATTCACTTCAGGCAGGACAGGAAACATGTTTCCCGTCCTGCTGTGCGTATAGCCATCCTGGGAATTGCCATCGGGCTTACCGTGATGCTGCTGGCTGTGAGTATCGTAACCGGTTTTAAAAAAGAAATCAGAAATAAGACCATCGGTTTCGGGGGACATATACAAATTACCAATTTTGATAGCAATAATACCTACGAACTAACTCCCATCATGCTGAATGATACGCTGAAAAATGAGCTGGCGGCAATTCCCGGCGTAAAACACATACAGGCTTTTGCCACCAAACCCGGCATCATCAAAACAAATGAGCAGTTTCAAGGCATTGTGTTGAAAGGAATTGATAAACATTTCGACTGGGATTTCTTCAAAAGTAATTTATTAGAAGGTGATATTTTGCATATCGGTGACAGTCTGCAAAACCAGGCTGTCATATCCAAACATCTGGCCGATTTATTCAAATTGAAGTTGGGTGATTCTTTCTTTTCCTATTTCATGCAGGACCAGGTCAGGGCCAGAAAATTCACCATCAGCGGGATATATTCAACCAATTTCATTGAATATGATAAGCTGTTTATTCTGACAGATATGCGTCACATCAGACAACTGAACAACTGGCAGGATTCAGAAGTCAGTGGGTATGAAATTCTTATCAATAATTTCGATGAAATCGATGAAATCGGCGATCAGGTCTATTTTAAAACCGCCAACAAGGCACAGGCCAACGGGAACATGCTATATACCCAAACCATCCGGGACATTAATCCGCAGATCTTCTCCTGGCTCGATTTGTTAGATATCAATGTATGGGTAATACTATTTCTGATGCTGGCTGTAGCCGGCTTCAACATGATTTCCGGATTGCTTATATTGATACTGGAACGCACTACGATGATAGGCATTCTCAAATCTATCGGCGCTACCAACTGGTCGGTCAGAAAGATATTTCTGTATCATTCTTTATTCCTGATAGGAAAAGGTATGCTGTGGGGAAATATCATCGGGTTGAGTATCTGTGCTATCCAGTATTTCACGGGTATCATTCCGCTTGATCCGGAAGCCTATTACATCGCAACCGTACCTGTTTTATTCAACTGGCCGTTGATTATAGGACTGAACATCGGCACATTGCTGGCCTCCATCCTGATGATGATTGGTCCATCCTACCTGATAACCAAAATTCTCCCGGCAAAAATTATCCGGTATGAATAACGTTAATCAAATATTTCTCACCTAAAACGTTATATATTAAATCCTGATGGCAATTAAAACCGAATGGTGACGCACGGCAGAAATCCAATTGTGTAGAGGCGCACGGCAGAAATCCAATTGTGTAGTGACGCACGGCAGAAATCCAATTGTGTAGAGGCGCACGGTAGAAAACCGAATTGTGTAGAGACGCACGGCCGTGCGTCTCTACGTGCAAAATGGATATGGTATGGTTATAATTTTGTGTTTTGGTTAATTGGGTTAAATGTATCATCATTCCATTTAATCGGGTTGTTTATTATGTATTCTTTAATGCGTATATATTCAGCATGATTACGAATAATATGATCATGATAATTGGATTGAAAAAAATGGTTATTCCGATTATATTTTGGAATCATTAATCTGTTTTCATCAATATAATCATCAATTTTTGAATTTATTGCCGATTTAAACCCTGCAATAAACGATGAAATAGATCTTGGTTTGCGAACAAATTGTTGTTTTGGAATCTGTATTACCGATTGTTTATCAGAATGTAGAATGGATTGTAATGGGGATTGTAGAGACGCACGGCCGTGCGTCTCTACGGGCAAATCATCCAAATCGTACAAATCATTCAAATCGTGCAATTCATGATCTGTTTTATTAATCGAATTTCTATCCAATACCACGATAGCATGTATATGATTTGGCATGATAATGAATTCATCCAAAAATAATTCATCACGAATTTCAAATGATTTTATCCATTGATCATGTATAATATTACCAAAATCTGAATATATAATTTCCGCATCTTCATTTATTTGCCCAATATTACATTCCCTATTTTGTGTAACCAGTGTGATGAAATAGATACCATTGTTGGCATAATCCCATTCTGGCATCCTGTGTGATTGGATGCGATACTTGTTTCTAAATTTTTTCATCGTTGTTTAGGTAGTTACAATATTTATTGATATAGATAATTTTAGATGTATTATGTTTTACATACATCCAACTCTTTTTAAAAACAAACAGATTTAATAGAAATTATTCTTCCCTCACCCGATCGGTCAACACCTGCCGAATCATATTGCGTAATTCCAGTTTCTTGGTATCAACCTCCGTTCTTCGGGCAGGACGATACATATTGGCATATTTACATTTAACCGGACGAATTTTCATGTCGTCCAGATTACCTTTTACATCAACTCCCAGTTGCAGGGGCAATGGACTGTCAATAAGCGAAATATGGTAATCAAAATTCATATCCAGGTTATGACGGCCCTCCACAATGGCTTTGTATTTATCCATCACAATCAGGAAAGGATACACATACACATTGTTTTTAATGACAGTAAATTCAGCAGAAAGACTGTCGATTTTATTCTCTGTTTTTTTGTTGAAACGAAGCGTTTTGGCAATTTCCGTGAATGTTTCGCCATCGAGTAAAACAAGGTCTTGTCCGCGTACCGAGGCAGCACCCAGTAAGGTCGATTTTTTCAGGTTATAAGCCGAATCCAAATATGTTTCAATGGTCATGTGGAATTCACCCGTACCGGCAAAAGATCTCAACATAGGCATGATTGTGTCCACATCCGGAATCAGTTTCAGCAACTCCGGAATTTCTATTTCAAGCAAATGTAAATCAATTCCAGTGAACAAATGATTTCTGCGCGGACTTTTATACATACCTGTGAGCTGCATTTTGGCGGCTGAAGTGGTAAACAACATACTTTCCAAAATCATCACCCCGTCTTTAACAGTTACCGTACCCTGTACATTACGAGCGGTATCTTTCGAAATCAAAGCTTCGTTGACACTTGTATACAGGGAAATATCCACCCCTTTGGGAACCATAAATGGTCCACTGTTCCCATTGGTTGCAGGAGCTTCTTCTTCAACTTCCGCGTCTTCTTCACCATACCCCATTCCACTAACTAAATCCAACAATTGATTCACATCAGTAGTATGAGAACGGAAGTTAAAATCACCTTTCAATAAGCCTTCATCTCTGAGATACTGCCTCACATTCGTCAGCTGTCCCGTCAGTTGAAAATCAGATTTATCGATTACCAAACGACTGTCCCGGATCAAATACTCATCCGGTGTGAAATCAAAATCAATGGCTGGAATTTGAATTTCAGCCGCCAGTTGAGGTGCACTGATTCTTCCCTGATTTAATTTTACGTACCCTTTCGGAATCCACTGCAACAGCAAGTTCTTTTGTGATCCGTCATAGGTTACGCCTGCATCCACGCTGATATTCTCAGTATTTATTTTAGTTTCACCCATTCGTGCAGCAAGCCGGTCGCTGTGATACTCCAGCTGCATGTACGGACGTTTCACATCCTGCGCATCAGGATGATAAAGAACTACACCTCTTGGATTTGCTATATCAACCTGAATTGTATCCATGGATGCCGCAAGCTTGGACATATCAAAGTCACAATTAAAAACCGGAATGGCAGTAGAATCCTGCATATCCATGATCAGGTTGAAGTTTCCTTTCGGGTTACCCAGAAAAGCAGTCATATTATCCATGCCGGCCGTCATATCCATTCCCCTGAAATTACCATTTACAGTCAGAGGAAGTTTTTCATTCATCATATTCGAAGTGGAAGCTACCAATCCCAGATTCCGGATAACAGCTTTCGTGTTTTTACCCATGTCCACTTCCAGTTGCTTCGAAACAACGTCCAGTTCGACAAACGAAGTTTCTTTATTTTTGATGTTAGGCATCTGGAAAGCAAGTTCTGCCACCCTACTGCGAAGAGATATGGTGTCGTAATCAGCAACCAAGTCCTTCACGTTGAATTTACCCTGAATCAGCATCTTATCAAACTGATTCTCCATGAATTGGGAATAAAGAAATTTGATTTTTGCATTACCAATGGCCAACCCGCTGATATCGACCGGTAAATCATCCGGAAGCATGGGTTTGGCATCAACGAGATTTAATCTTGCTTTCGCATCGATATCGAAGCGCATATCTCCCATCAGCTGGTCGACTAAAGCTGCACCGGAGAAAGAAGATTTACCGGTTTTCCCTTCAAAATCATAGACTTTTACATACCATTTTTCATTGTCGTTCAAATCCATGGCAATATCGGCTTTACCCGACATATCGTAAAGTTCATAAGGCAACGATTCGTAAGCAAATTCAAGTTGACGGAAATCAGCTTTCAAATCAAAAACAGGCATTACGGAATCAGCAACAATTCCTTTCAATGAACCATTGACGAAAGTTTTACCATCGACAGTCATTCCTTCCAGGTACTCTCCGAAAGGAACATACAATAAATCAAAAACCGGTTTAACCGGCAATTCTGCCGAATTAAAAGCAATATCCAATAAGATTTCCTCCGGTTTATTCTGAACCAGCGCATTCACATCAAATGCAAGATCATTCAATGCGAGCGTACCTGCATCTAATTGAAGTTTCATTTCCTTCAAATCAAAAGAAAATGGCGTGTTAACTTCAAGCGGAATTTGTTTGATGTAATCCGTTTCATCCCAATAGAAAGAAAAATCAGCAGCATCACCCTGCATCTTACCGATAATCAAATCACCTTTCCAGCTCATATTGATTCCTGCATCCAGATTGTTAAGCGACAGGATCATATCCATGGGCGTATCATGGTAAACAATACGGGCACCATCCAGTTGAATTTTATCGAGCGCCAAACGTTTAAATGGCAATTCAAAAGCAGTGGTATCAGGCTCTTCATCGGGTCGCATGATGTCGTAGTTAGCACGGCCAGTACTATCGATAAATGCCAGAATGAAAGGTTTTTCAATGAATAATTCATCCACTATCAGCTCCCTGTTTTTCCACAAGGCTTTCAGATCAATGGTAGCTACCACTTTGTCGCTATTGAGCAGGGTGTCGGAAGGAGCTCCCGGTAGTGAATTTTTCAGCAGGAATCCATTAATTTTCAATCCGAATTCCGGGAAAGTACTGAAAAAAGTCAGTTCCACATCACCGGTCTGATGTTCGCAAATCAACATCTTATCTAATTGGTTGCGTACAATCGGGGTTAGTTTTTCAGGAGTGAAAATTACCCACGACAAAATGCCGACAGCAATGTTTCATCAAAAAAATCCTCTTCCGGCAAACAGGATACCATTGCTATGGCTGTAATTACCAACGCAATGAGATAATTAAATGTTCGTTTCATGATGATTAAATTTATTATCGTTTTCCTGATATCAGGAAAACGATAAATAATAGCTTACAAAATAGCTTCTTTTTCAATATCTTTAAAATAATTGTATGTGCCAACTTTCAGCTCTGCACAAGCAGCTTCATCACAAACAATGATAGCTTTAGGATGCAATTGCAGTGCGCTGATGGTCCACATGTGATTCACAGGCTCTTCTACGGCGTGACGTAATGCACGAGCCTTACCGTGGCCATTGACAATAATCAGAACTTCTTTAGCCTCACAAACAGTACCCACCCCTACCGTCAGTGCATTTTTTGGCACCTTATTCACATCATTGTCGAAGAAACGTGAGTTGGCAATGATGGTATCCTGGGTTAATGTTTTAATTCTGGTTTTTGAGGTCAACGAGGATCCCGGTTCGTTGAAAGCAATGTGTCCATCGGGACCAATACCGCCCATAAACAAGTCAATACCGCCATAAGATTTAATTCTCGCTTCGTACGATTCACATTCAGCCATTAAATCAGCAGCATTACCATTCAGGATATTTACCCGTTCCGGAAGAATATCAATATGACTAAAGAAATTAGTCCACATAAATGTATAATAACTTTGATCATGATCCTGAGGAATTCCCACGTACTCATCCATATTGAACGTCACTACATTTTTGAAGGATACCTTACCTTTTTTGTACAATTCAATCAGATACTTGTAAGTGCCAAGCGGGGTTGAACCAGTAGGTAAACCCAGCACAAAAGGTTTATCTGAATTCGCGTTTGCAGCATTGATTTTATCTGCAATGTAGCCGGCCGTCCATTTTGAAATCAGGTCGTAATTCTGCTGAATAATTAATCTCATA
>JAKIYP010000146.1 GCA_022708505.1 Bacteroidota bacterium | reverse complement strand
TAATTATAACGAGGAACTGTATCTGGCAAGTACAAGCGGACAGCGTGAATTGTCGCTGGCTATTTACAATGCTTTCGTAAAATACAAGAGAAGCTACGATAAGAAAATGGGTCGTCCACAAAGCGATGTGAAAGAAATCGAGATGGTTCGGGCCGATACGGTGGAACCTGTTAAACCCGAAAAAACAACAACTAAACCTGGAGGTTCGGTTCAGGAGTCCAAAACCGAACCTGAGGTACAACAACAGGCGGCCGGCGGACAACCCGTATTCAAATTGCAGGTCACTGCTTCGGCAACCAAACTTAGTAGTAATCACGCCAGTCTGAAAGACCTCAAAGACCTGGATTATTATCAGGAAGGCGGATACTATAAATATACGGTTGGGGCCGAAACTGATTACAATAAAGTAAACCAGATCAGATTGGATCTGAAGAAAAGATTCCCCGATGCGTTCATCATCGCATTCGTGGGTGATAAAAAAGTTCCTGTTCAGGAGGCGTTGAAAATGATTAAATAAAGGTAAAAGCCAGGTGCAGGTTCGGGGAGATTGCTTCGCTTTGCTTCGCAATGACGGACCGGTAACATAAAATTACAGCATAAATGAAAAGAATTAAGTTATCAAGAGAAGTACGTGTCGGCATCATGACCATCGTTGCTATTTTTGTTTTATATTTCGGATTAAACTTTCTGAAGGGAGTTGATATATTTTCTCCTGTTAATTATTATTATGCCACCTATGAGCAGATTGACGGACTGGTGCCTTCATCGCCGGTGTACATTAAAGGATACAAAGTGGGACAGATAGAAGAAGTTCAGTATGATTTTCTGAAAGAAACCGCTTTTGTTGTGAAAATTTCGGTGAGTAGGGACATCAACATTCCTCAGGGAACCACCCTGGAGCTTTTCGACGACGGACTCATGGGCGGTAAAGCAGTACAATTATTATATGCTCCCCGGAATGGTTCCACAGCTTTCTGTGCTTCCGGAGATACGCTGCAATCTTCTACCGGATCGGGATTGCTCGATCAGCTTGCCGGTGACCTGATGCCGAAGATTGAAAGCATAGCAGATCAAACCGATTCATTATTACGCTCGGTTCGCCTGTTGGTCGATGGTGGAAGTGTTCAGAACAGCCTGAGTTCAATTGAAAAAACAACTGCCGATTTGGCTGAGAGCTCCGCTCAGCTTAAAAAGCTGATGAAATATGATATGCCTCAACTTATCGGCAATGTGAACACCCTGACCGGTGACTTTAAAGTAGTGAGCGGAAACCTCAGGAAAATTGATTTTGCTTCTACCTTCCAACAAGTCGATTTAACTATCAGAGACCTGAATCAGATTACCCGGAAGATGAATGAAGGAGAGGGAAGTGTTGGCTTGCTTCTGAATGATAAGAATTTGTATATGAACCTTGTAAATATGTCGAATAGTGCGGATGAACTGCTGATTGATTTGAAAAAGACACCCAAAAGATACGTTCATTTTTCTCTTTTCGGAACGCGTGAAAAGTAGCTTTTAATTTAAATCCATTCTAAATAGAATTTAAATTTCATTTTTTTTTGATTACTGTTTTTCATGGGGGGAAAGCTTGACTGTTCAGGACTTTGGCTGAAATAATATAGTTAAAAAGTAATATTCGTGATAAATTGTTAAATTGCTTATATTCAACTGTATTACAAAAATATTTCAACTATGTTGCTGAATATCAATGTTTATTTGTAATGTGTTGATAGTTAGCATGGTGCAAAAGGTATAAACGCCCCGAAAAAAATTAGCCCTTTGTTATTTCAAAAAACTTTCTGAAATTTGTATCCCCGCGTTTGGCGAAGAAAGAATCACATGCATTTTCAGCACTGATTTTATTTTCTGAAAAGTATATTAAAGTATTAAAATCACTAAATTTTTTCTATTTACGTTATTAGTATGATGTCTCATTTACCTGAAAAATTGTGGAGCAAGTGCCTGGAAGTAATCAAGGATAACATCAGTGAAGCATCGTATAATACATGGTTTGTTCCCATCATTCCATTGCAGTATGAAAA
>JAKIYP010000071.1 GCA_022708505.1 Bacteroidota bacterium | reverse complement strand
GTTGTATTGATTCCAGTTAAATCCATACGCGAGGAAACAACCTGAGGTATTTGAGTAACCATTTAGTTTGGATCTTCCCCCGCCGATAAAATCTGCTTTTCGAACCCAGGAATCAGTTGTTGTGTCATATTCCCACCAATCATTCAACAATAATGAAGAATTCAAGGCATCTGAACCTGTACCATAATATATTTTATTACCATATACAAATCCGGCAGCAGACATACGAACAGCACCCGGAAAATCAGCCAACTTACGCCAGGTATTTTGCTCTATATCATAAGCCCAGAAGTTTTGTCTCCCGTTTAATCCTATATATGCCGTTTTTCCCACAACAAAACTATGAGCATAATTATAGTAGTATGAAGAGGGACAGGTAGCACAAATTTTATTTTCATTTCTGAGTTCCAAAGGCGCATCTGCCAACCTGAACCACTTATCATTGATGACTAGTTTTTCTTCAAAAGTCCGGACATTACCGCCAACATTCACCCGGACAGCAGCGTTTCTGCTGTCATACCTGACTTCATTCTGTTTCGGCAATGATACTGTTAGTGTGGTTTCTGAAACAGATAAAGTCCTGACGTGTACTCCACCAACATACACCCTGTTTTTATCAACTATCGGATTGAAGTTTCTTCCTTTGATGATCATCGTTTCACCTGTACAAATAACCTTCGGACTGAAATCCTCTATCTCAACCGGCAACACTGAAAATTGCTCCTGAGATTCAGCTAACTGATTATTCATGACTACACCGATACTACAATTGGCAGAATCCAGTCCTTCCGGAACAACAGCAGTGATTGTCTGGTCATCAACATATTCAAAAACTGAAGGGGTCACATGAAAAAACACTTTCAACGAAGATGGATTAGCTGAGAAATTCTTCCCCTTTATTACAATCTCATCACCATAAAATCCGATTTTAGTCCCGATAGCATGAATCTCTGGCGATATCAGGGTAAAGGAGTCCTTTGCAGTTATAATCTGATTTAAATTTTCGATTTTTACTGTCGAAACTTTTTCTTTCAGTTCCGGTGGAACAATTACATGTATCGAATCCTGTGATGCCCTCAATACCCGCGCCACAAACTGATTAATTTTCACTATCGGATTTTTTGTCCCAAAATACCTCCCAATTACCACCAGGGTGTCGTTAATATTTCCAAGTAAAGGCTGAATACCCGTAATCTCCGGTTCTTTCCCTCCCATACTTACAAAACTGACTTCTTCTCCGTAAGTAGTTGTTTCTGTATTTTGAATAAATGCCCTGACATAGTAAGTTTTGTCCCTGATAAGCGCACTTGAAACCTTTGCCTGAAAATTGCCCAGTTCGGCAGGCTGATGAAACTTATACGAGTACGCACTTTCAATGGTAGGGAAAGGAATCGTATCCCACACAAATCCAAATGAATTGATTTCTCTGTTGCCTAAAGATGTAATCTTGGCATGAAACACAGCGCCTTCCTGGTCAACGTCTGAAACAAGCCCGGTAATAATCAGGGGTGGCAAAAAAGTTTCCTGACATGCATACAGGAAAACAAGGATAAAAGACAATATGATTTTACTTCTCATCTATAGGAGTTAACAGACACAAAAATAGTAAACTTTAACAAACAACATGCATAAAATTTTAAAAAGCGACATTTTACTATAATTTCAATTCGTGAATCAAAAAAACTGCCCTATAAATTAGAAGAATAAAACCAACTGATAATTTCATCATATTATGCAACCCCAACTGCACACCACAACAAACTATCAATCAGAACATTAATTCTATACAAATTCATTTGCACTTATTTTTCGTTTTTAAAATTACAAAAAAATGCAATAAATTGTTTTTTTAATACAAATTCAATTCCTATATTTGTCGTATTATAGATATTGCTGTTAACCTTTCATCTTCAAATCTAATAACATTATGACAAAACGCCTCCTAACGTTCGCCCTTGTCCTTGGCGGTTTATTTTTCAATTTATCACCTGTCTTCACACAAAGTAAAAACCCTTATAAATACGGAAAGATTGAAACGGAGGAACTGGAAATGAAGGTTTATCCGGCCGACACATCAGCTGTGGCATTGATTCTGTTTCACGATGGATTTACGGACTATGATTATGTCAACAATAAATTTGTCGTAAAAACCGAAGTAAAAAAACGGGTAAAGATACTAAAACAGGAAGGTCTCGAACATGCAACTGTAACTTTGCGTTATTATTACAAAACGCCATCGATGTGTGAAAATATTTCCAGACTGGAAGCTTATGCTTATAATCTGGAGGGAAATAAAACTGTTAAAACAAAGCTGGAAAGCAAATATATTTTCAACGAAAGAGTTAGTGAATATTACCGTCAAATCAAATTTGCCATCCCGAATGTAAAAGTCGGAACCGTGATAGAGTATAAGTATACTGTTGTTTCTGATTTCTATTACGACTTGCCCACCTGGTTCTTTCAAACAAACATTCCTGTTCTAAATGGCCGGTATGAAGTTATCATTCCGGAATATTTTGTTTATAACTTCGAATCCAGAGGTTACGAAGAAATTAAGATGGAAGAAACTCCCGTTAATAAAAACTTCACCATCAACACGAAAAGCTCGCTGGAAAACGTGTCCTGCCAGGCACGAGATGTCATATTCTCAGTCAAGAACATTCCTGCTTTAAAGGAAGACAACTACATCTGGACCATTAAAGATTATCTGAGCGGGATACGGTTTGAACTGAGTGGAACCAGATTCCCTTATGAACTATACAAGAATTACACAAGCACGTGGGATGACATTGAAAAAACATTAAAAGAAAAATCAGATTTTGAACGTTATTCAATCCGAGGCAATTCATTTTCCAGGGAAGTTCCAAAACTTATTACTCCTGAAGATACCGAATTGAATAAGATTGAAAAAATTTACAAATTCGTAAAAGAAAAAATCAGATGGAACGAAAGTTATGGTTTTATTTCCAATCCATCAGAAGCGATCAAAAACGGCACAGGAGATAACGCGCAGATCAACTCAGCAATTATCAGCATGCTCAGAGATGCGGGAATAAATGCCTACCCTATCCTGATGAGCCGCCGTTCGATCGGTCGTTTGCCTCTCACTCACCCTTCAATAGACTGGCTCAACACCTACATCGTGATGGCTGAAACAAGTACCGGCGAACGTTATTTTATGGATGGATCCGCATTTTATGGCGGTTTAAATATGCTTCCAACCGACTTGTTGGTAGACAGAGCCCGGATTTTCGGGTACAACTCCGATGACAAGTGGATTAATCTGACAAACATTTCCAAAAACCAGTTTATGAGCATGATATCCGCATCAATAGACACTATTGGAAATATCTCCGGAGAATGTAATCAGATAATGACATTTCAGCCGGCTTATCAGTTTAAAAAGATGTACCATGAGTTAAGCGACACCACCGTTTATGTTGAAAAGCTGAATCAGAATTTGTCGGTCGACATTGAAAATGTGACTCTGGAAGGACAAAACGACTTGCTATCCAACAGGATAAGTCAACGTTTTAAATTCAAAAAGAATTCCGGTTCTGAAGCAAACTATTTATACGTGAACCCATTGATTTTTACACATATTTCAAAAAATGACTTTACCCAGTCTGACAGAAAATTACCGGTTGAATTCAATTATCCTTACAAACATTTTATTTCCGTCATGATCGAACTACCGGCAAATTATACTGTGGAAGAAATACCCAAATCAGAAAAATTTATACTGAACGACAACAGTGGATCGCTTAGCTATTTAATCAAACAAATCAGCGACAGGATACTGCAGGTCAACTATCGCTTTGAACTGAATGAAATCATCTTTCCTCACACAGACTACGAGAACGTGAAGACTTTCTGGGGACAAATTGCAACTAAAAATAACGAACTCATCGTTTTAAAAAGGATGTAACAATATGAAACGAACATGAACTAATTTAATCAATTATTTCGCCGAAGCGGAATGATTAAATTAGTTCATCGAGAGTTCCATACGACAACTAAAAAATAAAATTTAACCGTATGAAAAAAACAATGCTGCTGATAGTCTCTTTGATTATCTGTACCTATGGCTTTGCTTCAAAGGAAAAATATGATTTCGATGTAAAACATATTCCGGATTCTTTGAAAAAGGATGCGAATGCCGTTATTCGTATTTACAACATTTCCTATAATTACAAAACTCCGGTTACCGCAACAGAGAAAAAAAGTATTGCTGTTACAGTATTGAATACCAACGGGGTGGATTATGCAAATTTTCTCGAATCAGGGGATAAATTCAGAAAACTCACTAAAGTAACCGGAAAGATTTACGACAGCAAGGGAACAGTTCTAAAAACATATTCAAAAGGAGATATCAAAAAAAGTGCTTACTCTCAACACCTGACAACCGATAATTTCAGTTATTATTTACAGGTCTACCCTCCTTCTTTTCCGTTTACGGTACATTTTGAGTGTGAGTTCGAATGGAAAGACGGCATTATTCTTTTTCCGCCTTTTGCTCCTCAACCTGACTATCAAATTGCTGTTATGGAGGCTGATTATTCGTTGCAATACCCTGAAAACACCACGATTCTGACCAAAACATATAATCAGGTTCAGGAACTTCCGGCTGAAAACTTCAAAGGAAATGTCATCAGGAAATGGAATGTAAGAAATCTGAAGGCAATCAAAGAAGAAAGATTCGCACCTGCAATTAATACACTTATTCCTATCGTGTACACAGCTCCGGCTTCCTTCGTTTATGAGAAAACACAGGGACAACTTCTCAATGCTGAACATATCTGCAAATGGCAGCAGGAGTTAAATACCGGTAGAGATGTATTGAGTCCTGAGACAAAAAACACCATTGCAGAACTCGTTAAAGACGCCACAACCGACAGAGAGAAAGTCAAAATTCTCTATGATTATCTTGGCAGCATTACCCGCTACGAAAGCATCCAGTTGGGTATTGGCGGCTTTCAACCAATTCCCGCCGCAGAAGTTTGCCGGACTGGATTTGGCGATTGCAAAGGACTTTCGAACCTGCTGAAAGCCATGCTCAATCAGGTGAACATCCCGGCTGATTACGTTATCATCCGGTTGAGCGATCAGGAAAAAAATCTGGATGATGACTTTTCGGCCTTTATCCGTACCAACCATATTGTTCTGAGGGTGCCTTTACCCGGCGATACCTTGTGGCTGGAGTGTACCAATACCCGTGTTCCATTTGGTTTTGTACACAACGGGATTTCCGGGCACAATGCGCTTGTAACAACCGAAGATGGTGGCTACATGACCCGGCTCCCCGACTACCCCGATAGTTTAAACCTCGAGCACAACCAGATGAATATCAAAATTAACGCTGATGGCAGTGCTCATGTGCAGGTTGAAAAAAACTGGCATGTGAAAATATACGATCAGGTTTACCAACTAACAACAGCCAAACCCACTGAAATAACCGACTACCTGCGAAAAGAGATTTCGCTCCCACAAGCGACTGTTTCCCAGGTTAGTTTGGATGACAACAAGTCAGCGCTACCATCGTTAAAAGCCTCTTACGAGTGGACAACACCTTCATTCGGGACAAAGACAGCAAACAGACTGCTGATTCCTGTCAATGCCATGCGTTACACCATCAGCAAACTGAAAAAAGGTCAGCGGAAACAGGATATTCACATAAAAACCGGATGGAAAGACACTGACCTGATAACCATAGATATCCCCGAAGGTTATGAGATTGAAGCATTGCCCGCGCATGTAAAACATAGCTGTGCTTTTGGCAATTTTGAGAGTTCAATTGTTAATTTGGGAAATAAACTGCTAATCAATCAATCGGTAATGGTTCATTCAGGAGAATACGATGTTTCGTTATATACTGATTTTGTTCAATTTATTGAAAAAATAACCGAAATTTACCAAAGTAAAATTACCCTGAAAAAGATGGCACAGACCTAAATAAGACAGAAACGGAGAACATTTTTTGCATTATGTTGTTACAGCCATTGATAACAAAAAAAATCAATGCACATGCGAAAAATACATCTTATTTTTATCTCTGTTCTTATTATTTTCTCCCTCTTCTCAACTCAGGCTCAGATTTTCAAAAAAGTCCCCAAACAATACAGTTTTGAGATCGGTCCGCGTTACCTTTTCTCTCACAGCAACATCACCCTCAACAATTCAATGGGATTCGGCGGATTATTCGATTATGCCTGGCAGCTGAGTGGTTTCGACGGAACCAAAAACGCATCTTTTATTTCCGTTCCGATGGGCTACACCATCTTGCCCGGAAATGATGCGGCAACGGAGCGTATCTCCATGCTGAATTACGGGTGGACCGTGCGCCATGAACTGGCACGAAACAAAAAAATGATTCCTTATGTTGGTTACGGACTCTTCCTGAATGATTTGAAAATAAAAGGCACAGAAGGTTCTGTTTTTGGTCATCAAACTGAATTTGATTTTGGGCTCAATTTCAATACAAGTACAAGGTTGATTTATTTTGTCAAATTACAATACAGCTACACCTCCTACCCTCGTTTCAACGAACCCGAACGGATTAAGTTGCATTATGCAGACATAAGATTAGGCGTGAGGTTTTAAAGCCTCTGTTAATATATTCGTAAAAGATTTTTATTAACTTTGTTGCAATTTTACGGATATGCGCCTGACCCAACAAGAAATACACGCTATTGTTACGTTGGCAAAAAAACATTTTTCCAACGAAGTAAAGGTATATCTTTTCGGTTCACGTGTTCACGATGAGCTGAAAGGAGGCGATATTGATCTGCTGATACAGTCCCATGCTGATTATTATACGTTCAGGAATAAAATTCACTATGATGCAGACCTGCAACGTGCTATCGGGGAACGAAAAATCGACATTTTGTTCGATGACCAGCAACTTCAGCAAAAAACCTCATTTTACAATTCGATACAAAACACCAAGATACGCTTAACCGAAGAACTATGATCTTAAAAGAAGAAAACGACAGGATGTACGAATCCTATCTTGTATGCCAAAAACACCTCCAACGGATGGAATTTGCCTATTCCAAAATAAGCAACTTATTCCCGCTGAATCTCGTGCAATATGAGTCCATTTCACAGGAAGAACTGAGTTATTTCGATCAGTTTATATTCCGTTTTACAAAGTTACAGGATTGTATGGGCAATAAACTTTTCAAATACATCCTGGAAAGTCTGGCTGAAAATACCCGGGAGCTTTCACTGATTGACATGGTAGCAAAAGCCGAACAGCTAAACATCATTGAAAGTGCTGAAACTTGGTTTAATTTGCGATCAATCAGAAATAAACTTTCACACGAATATCCATTCAATACAGAAGAAATTGTAGCCGGGCTAAATGAATTGTATCATAATTTTCACATGCTGATGGAAACTTGGAATCATACGGAAGCATTTATGAAAAAAAAGTTCGGGTATTTGATGTAATAAAACACTTTTCATGTTAACAAGTCTGGCCTACATTTTCCTCTTAGCGCTGCTCTTAGGTTATATCTTCAACAAACTAAGGTTACCGGCTTTACTCGGCATGCTCATTACCGGCATTGTATTAGGGCCTTATGCTTTAAACCTCATAGATACTTCATTGCTTTCCATTTCAATAGAGTTAAGACAAACGGCATTGGTTATCATCCTGCTGCGGGCGGGACTGGCACTTGACATCAACGACCTGAAGAAAGTCGGACGACCGGCTATTCTCATGAGTTTCGTGCCGGCCTTGTTTGAAATCGGGGGTATGATGTTGATAGCGCCTCCTTTGCTTGGAGTAAGCCTGCTCGAGGCAGCAATCATGGGCTCGGTGGTTGCAGCTGTTTCGCCGGCCGTCATCGTTCCCAAGATGCTTTACCTGATGGAAAACAAAATCGGCACCAAAAAAGGCATTCCACAAATGATTATGGCGGCCGGGTCGGTCGATGATGTGTTTGTCATCGTACTTTTCACCGCATTTACTACACTGGCACTCGGCGGTGATGTATCGACTTCAAGTTTTGTACAAATTCCGATATCAATTGCAACCGGACTGGTACTCGGCATCCTCGTGGGCTGGGCGCTAACGACCTATTTCAAAAAGTATCACATGCGGGATTCTATCAAACTGCTTATCATCATGAGTTTCGCCTTCCTGTTTTTAACCCTTGAATCCTGGCTGATAGGTATGCTACCGGTTTCGGGTCTACTGGCCGTGATGGCCATGGGAGCTACAATACTGCAAACCTATCCGATATTGGCCAAACGTATTTCGCCTAAGTTCTCCAAACTCTGGGTGGCTGCCGAAATCATCCTGTTTGTGTTGGTTGGCGCAACGGTTGATATCCAGTTTGCACTGAAAGCCGGTCCGATTATGATTGCACTGTTGCTGTTGGTTTTACTTTTCAGAATGGCGGGTGTTTATTTCTCAACTGCCAGGACAAAACTGAATCAGAAAGAACGCCTGTTCAGCATGATAGCCTATATTCCCAAAGCAACTGTGCAGGCAGCCATTGGTTCGCTACCACTTGCCATGGGACTATCCTGTGGCAACATCGTACTGACAGCAGCAGTATTGGCTATTTTGATTACAGCACCCATGGGAGCTTTTGCTATTGATATGAGTTACAAGAAATTGTTAATAAACAAAAAAGACAGCATTATAAAACAGCATATTCCTGTTGACTCTGTTGCTGAATTTGGTGAACCGGGAAAATAATACTATTTCTCGTTTTTCGCTCTCAGTTCTCAGTTTTCAGTTTTCTGCTTGCACTTTTCAACTTACATCAAATTTCCAATAAAAAAACGTATCTTTGCGCTATAAAAATACTTTTCATGAAATTTGAGGAACTACCGCTTTGCCAGTCTGTACAGGATGGACTGGATGCGATGAATTTTAAAGAGACCACCCCTGTACAGGAACAAACCATACCGGTTATTTTAGATAAAAAAGATGTGATTGCCTGCGCCCAGACAGGTACGGGAAAAACAGCCGCTTTCATATTGCCACTATTGCACAACCTGCAATCGGAAGCGCATGCTGAAAATAAAATTAACGCCATCATCATGGCGCCTACACGCGAACTGGCACAGCAAATCGACCAGCAAATGGAAGGATTTTCCTACTTCACTCCATTCTCATCCGTAGCTGTTTACGGAGGCAACGATGCACAGGCTTGGGACGTTCAAAAAAGAGGATTGCAAAAAGGCGCTGATGTGGTTATCGCTACGCCGGGTAGACTCATCTCTCACATCAATTTATACGACATTGATTTTTCGGGTGTAAAATATTTCATTTTAGATGAAGCCGACCGCATGCTCGACATGGGTTTCTACGACGACATTATGCTGATTGTAAAACGATTGCCCAAAGACAGGCAAACAATCATGTTTTCGGCTACCATGCCACCCAAAATACGCACCCTGGCCAAAACCATCCTGCACAATCCGGCCGAAGTAAAGATTGCGGTCTCCCGTCCCCCCGAAAGCATCGAGCAAAACGTATATATTTGTCACGAAGCCCAGAAACAAGGCATCATCCGCCATTTATTTTCGGGAAAAGACATCAGCAAGGTCATTATTTTCTCCGGCTCCAAGCTGAAAGTTAAGGAGCTTTTCAAAACCTTCCGAAAAATGGGATTATCAGTCGGGGAAATGCATTCCGACCTGGATCAGGCACAACGCGACCACGTAATGCACGAATTCAAGAACAACCGGGTCAACATCCTGGTTGCCACCGACATCGTCTCCAGGGGCATCGACATCGATGACATCACCATGGTTATCAATTACGACGTACCGCATGATGCCGAAGATTATGTGCATCGTATTGGTCGTACCGCCCGTGCCAGCGCAAAAGGTAAATCCATCACCTTCGTTTCC
>JAKIYP010000070.1 GCA_022708505.1 Bacteroidota bacterium | reverse complement strand
TTTTACCAAATCAACAATAATATAATACGAAAATGGGCTTTTTAAGGCTCGACTAATTACCCCCAGCATCAGATAACCCGCCTGTGAAATCGATGAGAATGCCATGAAACGTTTGATGTTTTGCTGACGTATGGCAAAAACATTGGCAAGTGTAATGCTGATTATAATCAAACCGTACAGAATAGATTGCCACTCTTCAATCAGATTTCCGAAAACCCTCGTAAAAAGTGTGAATAAAACGAAGGCTGCAGCTCCTTTTGATACTACAGAAAGATAGGCTGTTACAGGTGTTGGTGCACCTTCATAAACATCGGGTGTCCATAGATGAAAAGGCACCAATGATATTTTGAAAAATAAACCTACGGCAAAAAACATAAACGACATAATTTGCATGGAACCTCCGGTTATTAACGGTGATAAATCATCGAAATACAGGGTGCCTGTTGTGCCGTAAATCATGGATATTCCGTATAGCGAAATGCCTGAAGCAAATACGGAAGAAAGAATGAACTTGGCTCCTGCTTCGGCTGATTTATGCTGATATTTGTTAAACGCAACCAGAGTGGCCATAGGTATAGAGGCCATTTCAATGCCGATAAAGAACAACAGGAAGTGACCTGCCGATAACATGATATAGAGTCCAAACAAAGTGCTCAGCGTGATGAAGTAAAACTCTCCCCGCCGAATCATGCTGTCCTTATTATTCAGCCATTTATTAGCCTGCAGAAACACGATTATCGTCCCGATGTTCAGGATGGTTTTCACATAGGTGTGCATGGGAAAATACTGATACATGCCGCCGGCTACTTCGAAGGCATCACGAGGGAAAGCATTCAGCAGCGTATGTATTGTGAGTAAAACAATAGCTAAAGGTTGAATATATCGTCCTCTCCTGATTGAAACACTTATGTCGAAAGTCAATAGAATTACCATCACCACCAATAGTGACAGTTCATCGTGCAATAGTAAAAAAGCTGAATAATTCATATTCTGAAGTAAAATCTTGTTCGTAAAAACTTATAAAGCAGCCATCAACTTACCTACAATAGGCATGATGCTGTTTTGTATCATGTCAGAAATCCACAAAGGCAGCGATCCGAGAGCAACAATCGCGATGATCAGCGTTACCACTGAAATGCGTTCCCACCAGGTAGCATCACTCAATGTTTCGTGTTGCGGATTTTGTACTTTCCCATACAGAATTTTTCCAACTACGCGCAGGATATAAACCGCGGTTATTACAATGGAAGTAACAGCTACGATCGTTAGAATCCGGTGCAATGTATCACTTTCCTGGAATGCGCCGACAAAAATTGTCATTTCCGCCACAAAGCCGCTCAGCCCGGGCAATCCGAGCGAAGCTAAACCGGCAATCACATAACTTACGCCCAGGAACGGCATTATCTTCATCAATCCACCCATTTCTGTAATCAGCCGGGTATGTGTTCTTCCGTAGATCATCCCGATAAGGGCAAAAAACAAAGCCGTCATCAATCCGTGCGACAACATTTGCATAACAGCGCCCGTCATGGCAGTTTCGTTCATCATCAGGATAGCAAAAAGTACCAAGCCACAATGGCTTACCGAAGAATAGGCGTTGATATATTTCAGGTCTGTTTGTACAACAGCCGAGAATGCTCCGTAGATCACGCTTATTCCTGTAAGTATCAAAAATATCCATGCTTGTTCATGTGCAGCTTCAGGCATCAGATAGATGGCCACCCTAAATGCACCATAACCGCCTAATTTCATTAAAACGCCAGCATGAAGCATCGATACGGCAGTCGGTGCGGAGGCGTGTCCGTCGGGCGACCAGGTATGAAAAGGAAATAGTGCGCCAAGTACTCCGAATCCCATGAATGTGAGTGGGAAAAGATAGCGTTGTACCTCAACCGGAATATGTCTTTGTGCGATTTCAAGCAGGTTCATGGTATCGCCACCTGAGAAATAATAAATACCAAGTATGCTCACGAGCAATAAAGCCGATCCCCCCATCAACATCAGGGTTAGTTTCATTGCAGAATACTCTTTCCGCCCCGTTCCCCAGATGCCGATAAGCAGATACATGGGTATCAGTGCAATTTCATAGAACATGAACATGCTGAACAAATCTATGGTGATAAAAAAGCCATAAACGCCCGAAGATAAGAGGAAAAACCACAGGAAGAATTCTTTCGGAAGCGGATCGATACGCCAGGATGCAAAAACGCCGGTAAACATGATTATAGAAGTCAGTATAAGCATGGCCACAGAAACGCCGTCAACACCTACCGAGTAATATATATTAAACGGAGCATACCACAAAATGTCTGCTCTGAAAAGCATCAGACTGTCGTTACCCATTGCTCTTTCATGCAGATACAGGTAAGTTAGTATCCCGGAAAGAATTAATAAAAGTGTGGCTCCCGTTGCCGCTATCAGATTGATTTGCTTTCTATTACGGGCGGCATATAGCGCAAGCAGCGTAATCAAAGGGATAATAACGAATATTGACAAGAAATTCATAAGTTCAATATTTTAAGCGTACTGTGTTTAAATAAAAATGACAATTGCTGCAATAATCAGTGTTCCGAGTAAAATAACGAAAGCATAATGTTGTATTTTTCCACTCTGGAATCCCTTGATTTTCAGAGAAACCCACTGTGTTACAGAAGCTAACCCGTTCATCGTACCATCAACAATATGCCGGTCGAACCATGCAACAGGAGAGGATATTCGTTTAAAGATTATTTTTTTCGTAATAAACAAATACAGTTCATCAATATAGAAACGATGATAAGCTGCCCGGTATATTGTATTGAATTTACGGGCAACAGCAGCAGAAGCATCATTTTCCTTCCGATACAGCCAGGTAGCCAGACCTATACCAGCCAATGCCACAACAACACTTATCGTTGCGATGGTGGGGTCAATATGGATGTGATAATATCCGCCATCGCTCGATACAAACTTTCCGAAAGGTATAAAACCGGCGAAAATAGTTACCACACCTAAAAACACCAAAGGCAAAGTCATGGCAACGGGCGATTCGTGAGGTGTATGTCCGTTTGTAGTTTGATATTTTTTTCCGTGGAAAATCCGGTAATACAAGCGGAACATATAAAAAGCGGTAAGTCCGGCCGTAAAAGTCATTATCACTCCCAGCCCCGGGCTAAAATGCATCGTGGCAGCCAGTATTTCATCTTTACTGAAGAATCCTGAAAAAGGAGGAATCCCGGCTATGGCCAGACAGGCTATGAGGAAAGTCCAGCGCGTAACCGGTAAAAATTTCTTCAAACCTCCCATTTGCGTCATTTCATTGCTGTGTACAGCGTGGATGATAGAGCCGGCACCCAGGAAAAGCAGCGCTTTAAACATGGCATGTGTAAACAGGTGGAACATCGATGCCATGTATCCGGTACCTGCTTGTCCGCCATATCCTGAAACACCCAGGGCTACCATCATAAATCCGATTTGCGAAATCGTTGAGAAAGCCAGCACACGTTTAATATCTGTTTGTACAATGGCAATGACAGCAGCAAACAAAGAAGTGAATGCACCCACGTAAGCAATACCATGTAATACTTCGGGTGTGAATGTGATATAAATAGGAAACAGGCGGGCAACTAAAAAAACGCCTGCCACTACCATGGTAGCCGCATGTATTAAAGCCGATACTGGCGTAGGTCCTTCCATGGCATCAGGCAACCAAATGTGAAGCGGGAACATAGCCGATTTTCCGGCTCCTCCGATGAAGATAAGCGCCATCGCCCAGCTTAAAGCCGAAGCACCCATAAATGTCACACCCGAAAACGAAGCAAACACGTTGGCATCACACGAAGTTAATATGCCGAAATCAAATGTTTTAGTATAATAAGAAAGAATTAAAATACCAATCAAAAACCCTAAATCAGCAAAACGCGTCACGATGAATGCCTTTTTCGATGCAGCCACAGCCTCGGGTTTGGTGTAGTAAAAACCAATCAGCAGATAAGATGATAGACCAACCATTTCCCAGAACATATACATCTGGAAAATATTGGTAGAAACCACCAATCCGAGCATTGCAAAGCTGAACAGCGATAAAAATGCATAATAGCGTTCAAATCCACGTTCGCCTTTCATATAAGCCAGGCTATAGATGTGTACCATCAACGAAACCGTTGAAATCACCACCAGCATCATGACAGAAATGGGATCAAGTAAAATACCCATGTCGATGTGCAGGTGTTCATTGAATTGCACCCAGACCGTGTTGAAGGCGATAATTTTTTGATACGTACCATTCAGGTTGGCCGTTGAAAAATATTCCCAGGCAGTGTAATAAGAGAGTGCAGCTACTATGGTCAGTATTGCTGTGCCGACAGTTCCGGCTACCACAGGTTTCCATTTTGTGTCCATAAGCCCGAGCACCACAAAACTCAGCAGGGGCAGAATCAATATGTATAATGTATATTCCATGCTGTATTATTTAAAGATCCACCTTCGTTTCGGAAGGTTCCGGCTCCTGCAGTTCGTGCAGGCTGTCCACTTCCACATTGTTCAGATTCCGGTAAATATTGATTACAATGGCAATAGCCACAGCTGTTTCGCAGGCCGAGATGGCAATAGTGAACAAGGCAAAAAAGAACCCTTCCATTTGGTCGGGATACAAATAGCGATTGAAAGCTGCAAAGTTTATATCAGCCGAATT
The DNA here is from genome assembly GCA_022708505.1 of Bacteroidota bacterium. Lineage (GTDB taxonomy): Bacteria > Bacteroidota > Bacteroidia > Bacteroidales > Paludibacteraceae > Paludibacter. Next base: position 5,306 of record JAKIYP010000070.1, on the reverse strand, counting down.
TAAAATCATCTCAATTGAGATGAGAATCATCAACAGACTTTTACGCGAAAGAAAACCATAAATGCCGGCAAAAAACATGATAAGGCTTACAAAAATATAGCCTTCCAACGGAATGACGCCTGAACCGAAATTATCAAAAATTGCTCCCATTGTTTTGGAATTATGTTGTTAAGTACATTTTATTATCGCTTACGGGCTATCATAATTGCTCCCACAATACACGCGAGCAACATAATACTGATTGCCTCAAAGGGTAGTATATATTCATATTTACCCGTACCCATCAGCGTGGTCCCGATTTCTTTTACAGGTATTTCAGCTGATTCGACATAGTGATAAACTTTGCTGACATTTTTATAGATGATAACACCACAAAAAATTAACCCTGTACCGGAAAGCAGAATCGCCATAACACGCTGGAATAAAGGTTCGGGAGTGATATTCTTACCAGGTTTTTGCGTAAGTAAAATAGCAAAAATGAAAAGCACCATGATACCACCGGCATAAACCGCAATCTGTACGGCGAAAAGATAGTGATAGTCGAGTAAAAGATACAGTCCAGCCGTGGCAAGCAATACGAATAACAGGTAAGTTGCCGAACGTATCAGGCGCCTTGAACTAACAGCCATAATCGAGAAAACGGTAATGACCAGTGCAAGTATATAAAATATAATTTCTTTTATCATCATAATTTAGATATTATTCTCCGTGGATAGCATAAGTTTTATGCAGTTTGACTATCTTTTTCAGCTTCATTTCCAGCCTTTTTTATTGGCTTCTTTTCCCGCAACCTGGAACCTTCATGGTTTAGTTGTTTGACCAGCTTATTCCGTGTGAAAGTCGCGTTTTCAAAATTATTCGAGAACACGATGGCATCAGAAGGGCAAGTAATAACACAGAGGTTACAAAAAGTACAAGTTCCCAGGTTATATACATACCTGTCAAGTTCTTTCTTCTTTTTGCCATCCTCAGTTTCTGTTGTGCGTGAAATGACATTTATAGTGCCATTCGGACAGTTTATCTGACAGATGCCACAGGCGGTACAGGCATGCTCATTATTTTCGTCATGCGGCATCACGAGTTCGGCTCTGAAACGCTCCGATATAACGAGTGTATCTCTGTTTTCCGGATACTGACGGGTTACTTTTTTAGTCCAAAGTTCTTTCCAGGTAATTGAAAGCCCGCTAAGCAACGACCTTATCCCAGAGAACATATCCCTTAAATATTCTGAAAAGGTTCTCATTTTCTTATTATTTAAAAATATCGGTAAGTGTAAGACCGGTTAATACAAGTATAACCATAACCAATAAGTTAACTAAATTGATTGGCAGCAGGTATTTCCATTCCAGATTGAGGAGCTGGTCGATACGGAGTCGTGGAAATGACCAACGCACCCATAAACTGAAGAAAATCAGAACCGCTACTTTTCCGAAAAACCATAAATAGGACGGTATAAACCACATTAATTGATTAAAGCTTTCCCATCCGTTTATTTGCAATGGCATCCAACCTCCCAAAAACACGGTGGCACCAATCGATGCTATAATGAACATATTCAGGTATTCGGCCAGATAGAAAAAACCGAATTGCAGACCGGAATATTCGGTGTGATAACCTGCTGTAAGTTCCGATTCGGCTTCAGGAAGGTCGAAAGGTCCCCGGTTGGTTTCAGCATGACCGGAAATAAGGTAAATAATAAATGCTACCAGCGCAGGTAAATGTCCGTTGAAGATATTCCAGCAATATCGCTGGCTTTCGACCATGGTACTTAATTGCATGGTTCCTGAAAGCACCACCATGGTCATGAGCGCAATGCCGGCCGACAATTCGTAGCTGACAAATTGTGCTCCACTACGCATGGCGCCAATCATCGAGTATTTATTGTTACTTGACCAACCGGCAAGTAATACCCCGATAATACCTAATGAAGAAACCGATATAACATACAGCACACCGATATTGAAATCCACTGCCTGAAGCCCCTGTCCGAATGGAATAGCTCCGAATGCCATAATCGAAGCTCCGATGATAAAAAACGGAGCCGTGTAAAAAAGAAATTTATCAATCCGGTTGATGTGAATGATTTCTTTAATCAGAATTTTCGTTACGTCTGCTACTGTCTGGAAAATCCCGTATTTCCCAACGCGATTCGGACCGATACGTGCCTGAAAGAATGCCGTTATTTTTCGTTCCACATAAATTAAAACAACAGCCAACAACGCGTAAGTTGCAATGAGGAGGATTCCCACCAGAACCAACTCAATGACTACGGCCCAGAATTCGGGCAATGCCGCATGCAAAGCAGCATCGATGCGACTTGTTAACTTGTTAAGCTCTAATGGTTGACTATAATTTAATAACATAAAAAAACTATGTTGAGATGAAGCATTTAATAATAAACGGAAAATGAGAAATTCCGGATTGAAATCATCTGTCTATGTCCGGAATCACATAGTCCATAGAGCCACCGATACCAATAAAGTCGGAGATTTTCTCGCCCTTGCATATCAACGGCATAACAGCTACCAATGACATTGAAGGCGAACGGAATTTTAACCGGTAAGGTGTTTTGTCGCCACGGCTTTCGATATACACGCCAAATAAACCTTTTCCAGCTTCTACGTTCTGATAGTATTCACCTTCGGGCAGTCTGATTACTGCTTTTGTCTTAGCACAGTATTCTCCTTCAGGAATATTATCTATTAATTGTTCTATAATATGCAATGACTCCTCTATTTCGTCCAGCCGGTTCAGATAACGCGCGTATGAATCACTTTCCGTACGAATGATTTCACGAAACTCCACTTTGTCGTAAAGTGCGTAAGGATTGTATTTGCGTACATCGCACGACCAGCCTGAGGCACGACCAGCGGGACCGGTTACCGCATGACTGATCGCATCCTTAATATTCAGTATCCCCACATTTTTCATACGTCCTAATGCAATGATATTGTGTGAGAAGAACCGGTCGTATTCTTTTAATTTCGAACGCATGTATGGGATAAAGTTTTTGACATCTTTTTGAAACTCCGGATATATATCGAACATCACGCCACCAATCACGTTTTGATTGATAATCAGTCGACCGCCACAAATTTTCTCAAAAATATCGAGAATGATTTCACGTTCACGCATGCCGTAAATAAAAGCAGTTGTGGCACCCAGATCATTGGTATGTGCCGACCAGGCGAGTAAATGTGAATCTATTCTGTTTAATTCATCCATGATGGTCCGGATGTATTGTGCCCTTTCAGGAACCTCTATTCCTGCGGCTTTTTCCACACACATACACAAGGCATGGCGGTTTATATTGGCTGAAAGATAGTCGAGCCTGTCGGTGAAATGTAAAATCTGTGGATACATCAGGTTTTCACTCAATTTTTCAATCCCCCTGTGAATATATCCGCTGTGGACATCTATTTTCTTTACCACTTCACCATCCAGGGCTGTGCGAAAGTGCATCACACCATGTGTGGAAGGGTGCTGTGGACCAATGTTGATAATATAATCATCTTCATTAAAGATTCGTATAGCCTCCTCATTAATGGTACCATCCGGCATTTCTCTGATTACAAAAGAAGTGTCAATAATATCGCGACTTTCAACCGAGACCGGATTTAATGCCGGATTTGGATCGTAATCTTTCCGAAGGGGGTAGCCCACCCAGTCCTGATTCAGAAAGAATTTCCGCATGTCGGGATTATTGATAAAACGGATTCCCAGTAACGCGTAAATTTCCCGCTCATTGAATTGAGCTGTGTCGTAAAAATCGGTAACAGTGTATAATAGAGGGTTCTCCCGGTTGTCAGTGCCTGTGATAACCATAATATCGACAGCCGGATTTACGGAGGATGACAAGATATATGATACCCGCAGAATTTCACCTTCATCGGTACCGATCATGTATTTCAAAAAATCGAATGGAAGATTTTTATAATGATACAGGGCATCAATAACCGGTCGAAATTGTTTAGGAGTAACCTTAATTCTCAATATATCTCCTTCTTCTATGTCTATGTCGGGAAATTGTTCTTTAATCAGTTTTTGTATCTGTTCCATAACTTTTGTTGCAATATTACCGGCTTGTTTTTTTTGATTTCCGGCCCTGTAAAAAATGTTCGGCTTTAATTTTTCGTTGTAACTGCATAAGTCCGTAGAACAGGGCTTCGGGACGAGGGGGACAGCCGGGTACGTACACGTCAACAGGGAAAATCTCATCCACTCCATTCACTACGTGGTACGAACCGACGAACGGACCGCCTGAAATGGCACATCCACCCATGGCGAGCACGTATTTCGGTTCAGCCATCTGGTCGTATACCCGTTTAAGCAGTGGAGCCATTTTGTGAACAATAGTGCCTGCTACCACCATCAGGTCGGCCTGTCGCGGACTGTTACGGGTTACTTCCATACCAAACCTTGCTATGTCATGGTGTGCTGCTGCTGCCGACATGAACTCTATGCCACAGCAACTCGTGGCAAATATCAGTGGCCATAAGGAGTTAGAACGGCCCCAGTTTATCATATCGTCAACCGTAGACAATACTACATTTACTCCGTTGGCATTTAATTCTTCAATATACTTTTCGAGGTATTCATTGTCATTAAATTCTTCCGTCGGAATACCTTTTATACGCGTTTTTTTTATTTCCACTGTAATACTCCTTTCCTCCAGGCATAAGCCAGTCCTAATGCTAAAATAATTAAAAAGAATAAAATACTTGTCAGACCCGGAAACCCTAATTCCCGGACGATAGTAGCCCAGGGGAAAAGGAAAATTGTTTCCACGTCGAACATAAGATAAAGAATAGCGTATAAATAATACCCAGCTTTAAATTGCATCCAGGAAGTGCCGTGAGTGGGAATCCCACATTCATAAGGTTCACCTTTCTGCAAATTGAAAGACTTGGGTGATAAAAGTATTGCCATTCCCAGGCCTGCTACTACGAGCGTTATTCCGGCTAAAAAAACCGTAAAAAAAAGAGAAAGATTGTTCATTTGGTTGTGTAGAAAATAAGAAGACGCAAAGGAAATGCTTTTTTTTATAAAAATGAATTTATTTAACATTAAATAGTTCGGCGCTTCCTGAATTGTTTAATTTGGTTAAATGAGACATCTTCTTATGACAATACTTCGGTAAATATTCATTTAATAAATTAATAATCAAGCAGTTATCTAACAAAGATTAACATAAAATAATTGGTTAAGTCGCTGGTATTCAGTATCTTTATAGTGATTCGAAGACTAATAAAGGCAATGAAAAGAACCAGCATACTTAACCAATACAAGGGTATCTGTAGCGATAT
>JAKIYP010000069.1 GCA_022708505.1 Bacteroidota bacterium | reverse complement strand
AAGATAAATTCCACATTAAAAGAAGTTTATTGGTATATTGAATTATTTTTTATACCTTTGCAGCCGCATTTTTTTAATCAACATAATGTCTAACCTACTAATTTATTAGTAACAAAAATTCAGAAATGAAAGAAAACCTGGAACCGGCTGAAGAGCCGAAAACAAACCCGGAAGAAGCAACCCCGGTTGTTGAATCCGCTCCTGTTGTAGCAGAAACAGAAGAAACCACCGAAGAAGTTGCCGAGGTAGTTGCTGAAGAAGCAGCTCCGGAAGTAACACCTGCGGAAATTATTGAAGAAGCACCATCAAAAAAACAGGAAGCACCTGCAGCGCCCGTTGCAGAAGCTGAATTTGACTGGGATGCTTACGAAAAAGGTGACGCTCTGAGCGCATCAGCCAGAGAAGAACTTAAAAACATTTATGACAACACACTGAATGCCATCAAGGACAAAGAAGTGGTTGAAGGTACGGTTATTTCGATTAACAAACGTGAAGTAGTTGTAAACGTTGGTTACAAATCAGACGGTATCGTTCCGATGAGCGAATTCCGCTATAATCCTGAATTGAAAATCGGCGACAAGGTTGAAGTGTATATCGAAAGCCAGGAAGACAAAAAAGGACAGCTTATCCTTTCTCACAAACAAGCACGCGCTACCCGCTCATGGGATCGCATAAACGAAGCACTGGAATCTCAGGAAATCGTGAAAGGTTTCGTAAAATGCCGCACGAAAGGTGGTATGATCGTGGATATCTTCGGTATCGAAGCATTCTTACCGGGATCTCAAATCGACGTGAAACCAATCCGCGATTACGATGTATTCGTGAATAAAACCATGGAATTCAAGGTGATTAAAATCAACCATGAATTTAAAAACGTGGTGGTATCGCACAAAGCGCTTATCGAAGCTGAACTCGAAAACCAGAAGAAAGAAATCATCGGCAAACTGCAGAAAGGTCAGATCCTGGAAGGTACTGTTAAAAACATTACTTCTTATGGTGTATTCATCGACCTGGGTGGCGTTGACGGATTGATTCACATTACCGACCTGTCATGGGGACGTGTTTCTCATCCGGAAGAAATCGTAACACTTGATCAGAAAATCAACGTGGTTATTCTTGATTTCGATGACGAAAAGAAACGTATCGCTTTAGGTCTGAAACAACTTTCTGCTCATCCTTGGGATGCACTTGATGCTGACCTGAAAGTGGGTGACAAAGTGAAAGGTAAAGTAGTGGTGATGGCCGACTATGGCGCATTCGTTGAAATTGCTCCGGGTGTGGAAGGTTTGATTCACGTATCTGAAATGAGCTGGTCTCAGCACCTGCGTTCTGCTCAGGACTTCCTGAAAGTAGGCGACGAAGTTGAAACTGTAATCCTGACATTAGACCGTGAAGAACGTAAAATGTCACTGGGTATCAAACAACTGAAATCAGACCCATGGGAAAATATCGAAGAAAAATATGCCATCGGCACCAAACACACCGCTAAAGTTCGCAACTTCACCAATTTCGGTGTATTTGTTGAAATCGAAGAAGGTGTTGACGGATTGATCCATATTTCTGACTTGTCATGGACCAAGAAAGTAAAACATCCATCTGAATTTACACAGATTGGAAGTGAAATCGATGTTCAGGTACTCGAAATCGACAAAGCTAACCGCCGTTTGAGCCTTGGCCACAAACAAATCGAAGAAAATCCTTGGGATGTACTGGAAACCATGTTCACCGTCGACAGCATCCACGAAGGTGTGATTGTTGAAATGATGGACAAAGGCGCCGTAATTTCTCTGCCTTATGGTGTGGAAGGTTTCGCAACTCCGAAACACCTGGTTAAAGAAGACGGTTCACAGGCTCAGGTTGATGAAAAATTATCTTTCAAGGTAATTGAATTCAACAAAGACGCGAAACGCATCATTCTTTCACACAGCCGTATCCACGAAGATGCCAAACGTGCAGAAAAAGCTCCGGCAGAAACTGCAGGCGAAGCGCCAAAGAAAGCTGCCGCCAGAAAACCTAAGAAAGAAGAAAGCGCACCTGCTCAGAACATCGAAAAAACTACTTTAGGCGACATCCAGTCACTGGCCGACCTGAAAGATCAGTTGGTAAGCGCTGCTGCCGAGAAGATGGAGAAAGCAGAAAAAGCAAAAAAAGCTGCCAAAGCAAAAGCTGAAGAAGTAGCCGAAGAGGCTGCCGAAGAAGCACCTAAGAAATCAACCAAAAAAGCAAAGAAAGACGAAGAAGCTGAAGAAGCAACTGAAGCTTAATAAAGTATATTGGTTGACTTGCTTATCGAAAGCAGTTTAGCATAAAAGAACAGGGTAAATCTGAATTGATTTACCCTGTTTCATTTGTTGTAAGTTGTATCCTTCTTATTTGAATACTAAGGTCGTCAGCACAGGAAAATGATCGGATGGCAAACGTGCCTGAGATTGTATCAGTGTTGCTTCCGCAGGAAAGTTTGACGAAGAAATAATTTGCTGATTATCTGTTCTTGCACGGTAAGTATCCGTTAACACACCATACCGGTTCACCTTAAAATGGTCGGTAACAAAAATATGATCAATACGCTTTTCTGTTACGAGATTTGGGTCAAAGTTATTAAACGTTCCATTCATAGCGTAATTAATTTCAGCTGTTGTATACACATCTTTCAGCAAACCAGATGTGTTCAACAATAAATAAGCTTCGTTGAACTGATCCACATTGAAATCACCCATCAGGATAACCGGCTCTCCGTTACACATCGACTGAATTCTGTCGAGCACAAGCTTTGCACTTTCCTGTCTGGCGATCACGCCGATATGATCGAAATGTAAATTAAACAGCCAAAAGCTTTTGCAACCTTCCTTTATTTCAAATTTGCCCCAGGTGCAAATACGCGGCAATGCAGCATCCCACCCTTTATTGGGATAATCTGTTTTTTCCGACAACCAGAATGTGCCGAAGTCCTGCAAATTAAACTTGTTTCTTTTGTAAAATATGGGCGAGAATTCCCCTTTGTCCTTACCATTATCCCGCCCCACACCAATATAATCATATTCAGATAACGCATTCAGCATGTCATCGAGCTGACCTTTCAATACCTCCTGACTACCGAAAATATCAAAATCATGGAACTGAATTAACTGACAAACAACAGGGGCACGCTGTTTCCAGCCATTACCGTTCTTCTCATCCCCTCTGTTATCATTCCGAATGTTGTAGGAGGCAACGTTTATTTGCTGAGCATAGGTTATCAACACATTGTTTAACGTCAGCAGAAAAAATAAAATGATGTATCTCATAAATATAAAAATTGAATTGTTTGTAATGTTGCAAAGCAACACAAAGTTAAAAATTTAATGCTTTAGCTGGAAAATAATAATATATTTTATGATTTTCCGACAAGGTCCTTTTCCACAATTGGCGCTAAAGAGAAGCATTATCGGGCAGATACAACCAACAAAAAAAATAACATACGGATAAACATTCAGTTTATTTTTTTTGTTTTGAAATGAAAACTTGTTTATTTCCCTGAAAAATCTGATATATTGAATACGAATCCGGAAACCGAAAGCAGCAACTTCACTCTTTGGCAGGAACTCAAAAACGCTATCAAAGGCACTGATGCTGATTACACTAAAATAAGCCTTAAAAGAGCCATTTTTTTATTGGCTATTCCCATGATGCTCGAATTAATCATGGAATCTACATTTGCCATTGTCGACATCTATTTTATTGGTACCTTAGGTGCTTCAGCAGTAGCAACTGTTGGTCTGACCGAAACTTACTTATATCTGCTATATTCTTTGGCAATGGGATTATCGATGGCAGTTACCGCCATTATCGCCCGGAGAACGGGAGAAAAGAACAGGGAAGAAAGTGGCAAAGCAGCTGTACAGGCAATTTTCCTGGGTTTGTTGGTTTCGGTTCCTTTTGCCATTGGAGGCATTTTTTATGCGAAAGAACTTCTTGGCTTAATGGGGGCCGATGCATGGGCAATTGAACATGGGTATAAATACACCCAGTGGATGCTGGGCAGTAATGCTGTTATCATTCTTTTATTTGTCATCAATGCCATTTTCAGGGGAGCAGGCGATGCCGCGATTGCCATGAAAATCCTCTGGGTTGCCAACGGCGTGAACATCATTTTAGATCCAATTCTGATCAACGGGTGGGGTTTTATCCCGGCTTACGGCATTGAAGGAGCCGGAATCGCGACCACCATCGGACGGGGTATAGGGGTAATCGGACAGATATGGGTCTTATTGAAAGGCAACAAACACATCAAAGTCAGTATACAACAGATTGTTTGGGATGCAAAGGTACTGTTGAACATCATCCGGACTTCTTTAGGCGGAATCGGACAAAATATTGTCGCGATGACCTCCTGGATATTTCTGATGCGCATCTTGTCGGATGTGGGAAGTGAAGCCGTTGCCGGGTCTACCATAGCATTACGTATCATGATGTTTACCATGATGCCGGCCTGGGGCATGTCGAACGCGGCCGCAACGCTGGTCGGACAGAACTTAGGCGCCGGAAGTCCTGAAAGAGCAGAGTCATCAGTGTGGAAAATCGGCGGGTATAATATGATTTTCTTAGGATTCGTTTCCGTTTTCTATTTCATCTTCAACAAAGAACTCATGGGTTTTTTCACAACTGATGCGGATGTAATCAGCATCGGGTCAGAATGGTTGAGAATACTTTCCTATTCTTTCCTTGTTTACGGCTGGTGGATGGTTTCAGTTCAGGCTTTCAACGGCGCCGGCGACACCCGCACGCCAACACTGATTAACGTTGTGTTTTTCTGGATGATACAAATTCCTTTGTCCTATTACCTGGCGATTCATCTCGGCTGGCAACATTCGGGTGTTTTCTGGGGTGTGTTTATCTCTGAGACATCTGTGGGTTTATTTACCTTGTGGTTGTTTTCAAGAGGAAAATGGAAAACAACAACAGTATAAAATCAACATTAAATCATTATAATACAAACAATTAAAATCAATCTATTATGTCAACAGTTAGCACTTACCTCAATTTCACGAGAGATACAGAAGCCGCGTTCGACTTCTACAAAACCGTTTTTAACACTGAATACATCCATCCTCCCATGCGATTTGGTGATATACCCGCGCAGGAAGGCGCACCGGAAATACCCGAATCCGACCGGAAGCTTATCATGCACGCCGAGTTGCCTATTCTGGGCGGTCACATGCTGATGGGTACAGATGCTCCTGAATCTATGGGCTTCACACTTCATCAGGGAAATAACGTTTATATCATGTTACAACCCGACACCAGGGAAGAAACAAAACGTCTTTTTAATGCGCTTGCTGCAGGAGGTATTGTAGAACAGGATCTTCAGGACATGTTCTGGGGCGACTACTACGGAAGTTGTAAAGATAAATTCGGTGTGCAGTGGATGTTTAATTGTACAGAAAAGCAATAAACCATGAACAAAAACATCTATCCCTGCCTCTGGTTTGACTGAAATGCACCCGAGACAGCCAGATTTTACTGTTCTGTGTTCAACAATACAAAAATATGGTTATTAAAAGTATCTTTGTTGAAATTAATCCTCAAAAAATGAAAAGAAGATCAGTAATTATTATTGCCATCAGCATTCTTATTTCAACATTATTCATCCTTACCGCTTTTACTGAAAAGAAACCGAGGATTCTGATTATCGGAGATTCCATTTCTATCGGCTATACCCCTTTTGTAAAAAAACATTTTGCGGATCGGGCCATCGTTTTACATAACCCCGGAAATGCCCAACATACGGGTACCGGATTGGAGAAAATCAGAGAATGGGCAGGTAATGGAGATTGGGATATCATTCAGTTCAACTGGGGACTTTGGGATTTATGTTACAGGAATCCTGAGTCAAAAAACAAGGGAAACCGTGATAGAATTAACGGGAAAATCACTTTTACGGTAGCTGAGTATGAAGCAAATTTAGATTCGTTAGTTACCATATTGAATGAAATATCCGATGCAAAACTGATTTTCGTCACAACAACCTGTGTTCCAGAAAATGAAGCAGGCAGATTTGCTGGCGATGTTGCCAAATACAACAAAGCAGCAAAACGTGTGATGAAAAAACATGGTATTCCCGTAAATGACATTTACAAGGCATCCATTCCTATACACAAAAAATCAGGACTGGGTGATGACAATGTACATTACACTCCTGAGGGATACGAACAGCTTGGGAGACTTATTTCTGACTATTTATCGAAAAGATTGAAATAAATATTGAAATCAAATTTCAATATTCAAAAGATTTGACTTTCAGTGACAATCAATGTGTGGTAAACCTTAATATGGACGTTCGTACATTTTTAATTAATTTACTCAATAGTAAACGTAAATTTACTCAAAGTTCTTAGATTGCCAAAATAAACTGAAGAATAAAGGTGATAATTTCCAATACACGTGTTGAGAACTAAAAAATTTGTATCTTTGCACGCAAACAAATCTGAGAAGTGAACAAACAGAGTAACATTTGTTACCAGTTTGTTACCAGACACTTTTCAAATATGTTGTTTTAATATGATTATCAATCAGATTAAACATTAAAGGGGCTGTTTGGTTTTGACAGCAGGCAGAAAGGATAAGTAAGCATGTCGAGCGGGGTGAAAACGGCTCGTAAATCACGGTTCACAAAATCATAACTGGCGAAAATAACTACGCTCTTGCTGCTTAATCGAATCATAGTAGATAAAGCTTAATCCAGGCACAAGGTGCCAGGACGAGACATCCTCCAAAGGCCGTCGCTCCGAGGCCGACGATATGAGGGTGCAGCTAAATCGGGGATAGTCGCGCTTAGCCCCGGAGGTGCGATGAAATAAAGGGGATAAGGCGCAGATTGGTGGCTTCGGTCTTGCCTGCGCTCGAAAACTTAAGCGAAGATAAACATGTAGAAAGCTTATTATTTCCTTGTTTGGACGAGGGTTCGACTCCCTCCAGCTCCACTATTCTTATACCAACACACATGGAAAACAGACCGACTATCATTGACCTTTTTAATCAAAGTGTCAGGCTTTACGCATCCAACCCGTTTCTATGGGAGAAAGTTACAACAGAGTTTGTTCCTACTACTTATCAGGAAACGCTTGAACAAACACACCGGATTGCTGCCGGATTAATCGCGCTGGGCGTAAAGCCGGGGGATAAAATTTCTTTACTTTCGGAGGGAAGAAACGCGTGGATAACGGGCGAACTGGGCATTCTTCATACAGGCGCCATCAATGTTCCGCTTTCGATTAAGTTGGAAGAAAGCAATGATTTAATCTTCAGAATTCAGCATTCGGAATCTGCTTATGTGGTTGTTTCGGGTGGACAGCTCCGGAAAATAAGGACTATCATGGAGCAATTGCCTGATGTAAAACAGGTGATTGTGATTGACGAACAGGAATCGTATCTGGAAAAAGAGATGCCTTTATCCGCGTTGATTGAGAAAGGGGAAACGCTGCTTAAAGATAATCCGGATATTGTTACCCAAACGGCTGCTGCTATTAAACCCGACGATATCGCGACCATCAGCTACACTTCGGGCACGACTGCCGACCCGAAAGGTATCCTGCTCACGCACCGCAACTACACGGCGAATGTGGAACAGGCACTGACCCTGATGAACATCCCACAAACTTTCAGAACACTCATCATACTGCCTTTGGATCACTGTTTCGCGCATGTGGCCGGTTTTTATAGTTTCATGGCAATGGGGGCCAGCGTGGGTACCGTGCAAACCGGTAAAACGGGCATGGAAACCCTGAAAAACATTCCCATCAACATAAAAGAACTGAAACCTGACTTATTGTTGAGTGTACCTGCACTTGCCAAAAGTTTCAAGAAAAACATCGAAACAAGCATCCGTGCAAAAGGACCTGTCATCAATCGCCTGTTTCATATTGCCCTCAACATGGCGTATGCATACAATAAAGAAGGTTATAATAAAGGTCAGGGCTGGCAGAAACTTAAAAAACCGCTGCTATTTTTGTTCGATAAGATTTTGTTCTCAAAAATACGCGAAGGCATGGGTGGTAAGCTGAAATTCTTCATTGGTGGCGGCGCCTTGCTTGATATCGACCTGCAACGTTTTTATTATGCCATTGGCATGCCGATGTTCCAGGGCTACGGACTCAGTGAAGCCACTCCGATTATTTCTTCAAACGGCTTGAAACGACACAAATTAGGTTCGTCGGGTTTCCTGGTAACCCCGATGGAACTGAAAATATGTGATAGTGACGGCAACGAACTTCCTTTATATGAAAAGGGTGAAATCGTGATAAAGGGTGAGAATGTGATGGCCGGCTACTACAAAAACGAAAAAGCAACCGCTGAAACGGTAGTTGATGGTTGGTTGCATACGGGAGATATGGGCTACATGGATAAAGATGGCTTCCTGTATGTGGTCGGACGGTTTAAAAGCCTGCTGATTTCAAGCGACGGCGAGAAATACAGTCCGGAAGGCATCGAAGAATCGTTGGTGGAAAACTCGCACTTTATCGATCAGGTTTTACTGCATAACAACCAGGACGCGTATACAACCGCGCTGATTGTCCCGAACAAAGAAGCGCTGAAACGGTATGTACACCGCAAGCAGCCTGAACTCGACTGGGATAAGCGTGAAGCGAAAGAAATCGCGCTGGATAAACTACAACGTGAGATTCTTGCCTACCGGAAAGGTGGCAAATTCGAAGGCATGTTTCCTGAAAGGTGGTTACCTGCTGCCATCGCTGTGATTGGCGAACCTTTTACCGAGCAAAACGGATTGGTGAACAGCACCATGAAAATCATCCGCGGCAAAGTAGAGGAAAGATATGCCGACCGGATTGAGAAATTATATGTCAACGGGGGAAAAGAAATTACCAACCAGGAGAATATTGAGGCGTTAGATTAGTCGTTTTTTTAACCCTTGAACCACAAAAGGCACAAAAGGAAGACCAAGGGAACACAAAAGATAATCATAAGCCATACAATTGACATATAAGCATTTAGACGTTAGACTATATAAGTTATACTATTCGCCAAAACATCGAAAGCAACGCAGCAGTTGAGTGCTTCTGAGGCACCGTCTTACCGACTTAGTCGCACAACACATACAAATCCCCCCGCGGATTAATCAGCATAACCGGTACGGGCGATTTTTTAATCAGGTGTAATTCCTTCGGACCGAAGACGATATCATCTAAGCCATACTCGCGGGAGGCACTGGCTATGATGAGTCCGCATGGGTGTTTTCGTACATAATTCACCGCGTCAAACTCAATTTTGAAGCTATCCTTTTTACCTTTTTCCACTTGATATTGCAAATTGAACTTATCAAGCACCGTACTGATTTTCTCTACATTGGTGGCTGCTTTGGAACCATAATCCTTGGCCAGAAGTAAAATTATTTCTGAATTACAAAACCTGCCAAAGGCAGCGGCAAATTGCGCTTTCTCGATTTCTTCTATCAGAAAATTTACAGGAACCAGCACTTTACTGAAATTCATTTCCGCGAAACTATCTTTGTGTATCACATAAGGTATCCTCAATATCCGACAGGCATGCAGGTATTTTTTTATAACCCGGGATTCATATTTCGGCAATTGAATAAAAAGAAAAGAGACTTCGTCCGTCTCGCAGATATCGCTCAACTCACTGACACCCGATGATCGAATTTGCAGATAATCCGCTTCGATATTCATCCCTGACAAATGCGCTTCCAGGGTATTCTTCCGCTTGTCTACCCTGCTTTCCGGCACTTCAAGCATCATCACACCAAACTGCTTACCAAGTTTCCCGGCAAGTTCATGCGCTCCCCTGATGAGAGAGGAGGCGGTGGAAATGTTTTGGATTAAGACTGATATCATATTATTAGTTAATAACGAATAGCGAATAGCGCATGATTTTGTATAAGATATTATGTATCGTCCTGAAATTTGTTTACAATTGTTGTTTAATAATTCTGTAAAAATCTCACATTTAAATTTTATCTTTGTGGCATCATATTGAAGCGGAGTTAGGCTCTGCTGAGGAGCAACCTAACAAGG
>JAKIYP010000068.1 GCA_022708505.1 Bacteroidota bacterium | reverse complement strand
TAAATCATTTGCTCACAGTGTGCAATTTGAAGCCAATATGGAAGTAGTGAAAGGGTTAACTATGACACTGGCTCATCGTTTCAATGATGTGCAATCGACTATCGGAGGTGTTTTAAGGGAAAAGCCGTTGACTAACCGGTACAAGAGTCTGGCTACAGCTTCCTATCAAACTCCGTTGAAAAAGTGGCAATTTGATTTCACCGCACAGTTTAACGGCGGTGGTCGCATGCCTGATCCTGATCCTGTGAATCCCTTGTGGAATACTGAATTCCCGGCTTACACCATATTAAATGCCCAAATCACGAAATACTTCAGAACCTGGTCGGTATACGCCGGCTCGGAAAACCTGACCGGTTTTGTGCAGGATAATCCTATTATCGACGTATCGGATCCATTCAGCAATGATTTCGATGCAACCAATGTATGGGGACCTACACACGGACGAAAACTGTATATTGGTTTAAGGTGGGCGATAGACCGGTGATATACGTATGGGATGATACCCGTTTTATCGTAGAGACGCCCTAATAGGGCGTCTCTACAACAACACAACATGTCAATATAACACAACAACACAACACATAAATATATAATACAACAAATTAAAATCATGAAAACAAAAAAAATCATCTCGTTACTAATGGCAACCATGTTAGCCATTTTTCCAGTGTTCGCACAGAAATCGAATCCGAACCGGACAACTGTCATTTTTAATGTGGCGATGGATTGCCACAGTTGCCAGCAGAAGATTGAAAAGAACATTGCTTTTGAAAAGGGGGTGAAGGCTCTGGATGTTAGTCTGCAAAAACAAACGGTTCAGATAACCTACGATACCCGTAAAACAACGGTTGAGAAACTTCAGGAAGCTATAAAAAAGTTAGGCTACGAAGCGAAAGTTCAACAGGATGAAAGAAAATGATGCAGAATGCTTTGAAATTGTAAAAATATGTGCAATACATAAGTCAGGTAGCAAATAAATCATAAAAATACTCAAAATTAAAGTTTAAGTAGAATGAGTTTAAATAAAACGTTGTATTTTCAACCCGGAATCAATTAAAAATTAAAACAACAATTTAAAGAATATCAGAATGAAAAAGAATGTATTAATTTTATCATTATTAGTGTTTTTTGCAGTAGGTATGGTAGCTCAGGATACCACTAAAGACAAAAAGGAGTGTACCAAAACAGAACAAAAAGCTGAATGCAAAGACAAGAAAGATGCTTGTTGCAAAGAAAAGAAAGAATGTGATAAAGCTGACAAAAAAGCCTGCGAAGCAAAAGCTAACGCAGAAAAGAAAGGATGTTGTGCAACATCAAAATCATAAATTTACAGCCATAAAAGGGAAAGCTCCGGGGGAAACTCCGGGGCTTTTTTATTTACACATATTTCCTTACTTTTGCCTTATTAATAAAATCAACAACATGTTTACCACCACTGTCAATATCCCGCCATCAGCAAGGAAAATTAACCACAACAGTAAACTGATAACCCTTGGCTCCTGTTTTTCGGAGCATATAGGGAAGAAGTTGACTGATTTCTGTTTTCTGGTTGAATCGAATCCGTTCGGGGTATTGTTTAATCCGGTATCGATTAAAAACGGTCTGGTTGACTTACTGACAGAGAAGAAATATACTGAAGCAGATTTATTTCAGAATGGTTCACTGTGGAGTAGTTTTTCCCATAGCACATTGTTTTCGGAAACAGTTCAGGAAGTTTGTCTGCAACGAATTAATTCCAGCCTGGAGATTTCGGCAGCAATACTGAAAGAAGTTGATTTTATCCTGATTACTTTTGGAACCGCTTGGGTATATGAACTCAAAGAGGACGGAAGGATAGTGGCGAATTGTCATAAACTACCAGCAGAACAGTTTGTCAGACGGAGGTTAAGTGTTGAGGATATTGTAAAGGATTATGCTGATTTGTTGATGAAAATCAAAGCAATCAATCCAAAAACAGAGGTGATTTTCACAGTAAGTCCCGTACGTCACTGGAAAGACGGTGCGCATGAGAATAACATTAGTAAGGGAATCTTGCTTCTGGCAATTGATAAATTACTTAGGCAGTTTGATTTTTTGCATTATTTTCCGGCTTATGAGATTCAGGTGGATGAATTGCGCGATTACCGATATTATGCCGAGGACATGCTACATCCTTCGGAACAGGCTGTGAAATATATTTGGGAACGATTTTCATCCGCTTTCTTCTCCGAAGAAACCATCGGTATAAACAAAAAGATTGAAAGATTCAACAATATGCTGAATCATCGTTCTATTCACCAGCAAAGCAAAGAGAACCAGATTTTTAAAAGAAAGCTGGAAGAAGAAAAATCGGCTCTGTTAAAGTCTTATCCGTTTCTTACAGGCAGGATATAAAAACTTTGCCGGAGACGAACCCCGGCAAAGCAATCAAACTAAAAAAACTATCAAACTAAAAATATTTAACTCGATTAATCGATTTTGATTTGTTTATATTTAGGAACAAGTATTTTCATCACAATCCAGCCAATCAGATAGGCAACGGCACAGAAAGAAAATACAATCAGATAACCAGCTTTTTCACCTTCGAATCCAAATAATTGCATGGGCTGACGAATGTATTCGGCTCCGCTTGCGAGTAATTCCTTTGTCATAACAACGACTTCATTGTCAACTAAAGTTGTACCTCTTGAGTAGTCGAATAATACTCCTGAACTTTTATTGATGAATACCGAACCAAGTCCTCCGGCCATTCCTCCAATGCCAGTTACTGTTGCAATAGCGCTTTTGGGGAACATGTCGCCCACAGTTGAGAAAATATTGGCTGACCAGGCCTGATGAGCAGCACCGGCGATACCTATTATGATAATAGGGAACCAGTAAGAGTAAGCTCCAAGTGGCTGAGCAACCAAAGCCAACAGGGGGAAGAAAGCAAAAATAAGCATGGCTTTCATGCGACCGGCATAAGGATTCATTCCTTGTTTATTTACAAAATAAGAAGGAAGCCATCCACCGATGATTGATAGTAGTGTGATGACATACAATATGAACAGAGCAAACTGTGCTTTTGGGTGTGAAGATTCAAGTCCGTATACAGAGCTCAGATAAGCGGGTGTCCAAAACAAATAGAACCACCATACACCATCAGTCATGAATTTTCCGAATGCAAATGCCCAGGTTTGTTTGTATTTTAATGTTTTTGTGAATGGCATCTTTTTCTGATCTTCCAGTTTGGAAGCTTCAGCTCCATCAGCATGCGCATTATGGTCCTGAAGGATGTAGTCAAGCTCGGCTTTATTAACTTTTGGATTGGTCTCCGGTTTGTTATATCCGAACTGCCACCATCCCATCCAAACAAAACCAAGAGCCCCAATCACGATAAAGGCAGCTTCCCAGCCCCATGCTTTAGCGATAAGAGGAATTGTAACCGGAGCTGCCAAAGCTCCGACAGTAGCTCCCGCATTGAAGATACTGGTTGCAAGGGCGCGGTCTTTTTTAGGAAAATATTCTGCTGTAGCTTTGATTGCAGCAGGGAAGTTTCCGGCTTCACCTAAGGCCAGTACTAATCGTGCAAAAATGAATAATACTACACTAACATTTAACACCTTTGCAACATTGCCTACTCCGGCGATTGCTTCTCTAGCCCCCTCAAATCCTACAAACCATTCGCCGGCAACTATTCCTGAAGTTGCAATTCCACAAAACGCATGCAGAATAGCACCGAGTGACCAAATGAAAATGGCCCACATAAATCCTTTCTTGGTATCCATCCAATCAATAAAACGACCGGCAAACAACATTCCTATCGCATAAAACAGCGAGAACAGGGAAGTTATCGTCCCATAGTGTGTGTTTGTCCAATGGAATTCCGGAGCGATAAAGTCTTTCCAGGTCAGGGATAAAACCTGTCTGTCAAGATAGTTGATGGTTGTTGCGAAAAAAAGCATGGCAACAATTGTCCATCGGTACTGAGTCATTTTCTGGGTTACTTCTTGTACTTTACTCATTTTTATTTTATTTCAAGTTTATAATTTATGATTTGCGTACTTTTTGTATGATTTGCAGGGCGTCAGCACAGAGCTTAGTAATGCTGCTCCAGTCTTGTGCTTTAATCATTTCAGCAGGAAAAAGATTAGAGCCCATACCGACACAAGTTACACCGGCATCAAACCAGGCTTTCAGGTTGGCTTCTTCGGGTTTAACGCCGCCTGTAACCATCAGGTTTGACCAGGGCATCGGAGCTTTCAGCCCTTTTACAAAACCGGCACCTAATACATCGCCCGGGAAAACCTTGCACAGGTCACAACCCATTTCCTGGGCAAAACCAACTTCAGATACAGAGCCACATCCCGGAGCATAAGGCACTAACCGGCGGTTGGCAACTTTAGCCACATCGGGGTTAAAGAGCGGACCAACGATGAAGTTAGCACCTAACTGCATGTAAAGTGAAGCAGTAGGAGCATCCACTATTGAACCGATACCCATAATCATTTCGGGACATTCTTTAGCCGCGAATTTCGTCAGTTCACCAAAAACCTCGTGGGCAAATTCACCTCTGTTGGTAAATTCGAAAGCACGAACACCACCGGCATAGCAGGCTTTCAACACCTGTTTTGCCACTTCAATATCTTTGTGATAGAAAACCGGAACCATGCCGGTTGCTTTCATTACTGATAAAACTTCTAATTTTGTGAAACGCATATTATTTATTTTTATGTCTCCAGTCACCAGTCTCCAGTCTCCAGTCTCCAGTCACCAGTCGTCTGGGGTCTGGAGACCGGAGTCCGTAGACCAGTTATTTTATCTCGACACCCTTCCCGAACCATCGCCACCCATCAGGGCTTCGACTTCGGCAACGGTAACCAGATTGAAATCGCCGTAAATGGTGTGTTTCAGGCAAGAAGCTGCTACAGCAAATTCGAGGGCTTTCTGGTCACTGTCAGTATAGGTCAGCAAACCGTAAATCAGGCCACCCATGAATGAGTCGCCACCACCTACACGATCCACGATGTGGGTGATGTCGTAATCTTTTGATACTTTTAACGAACCATCCGAATACAAACAGCCTCTCCAGGTGTTGTGGTTGGCATTGATAGAACCACGCAAAGTAACAATTACCTTTTTTGCACGGGGAAACCTGGTCATCATTTGGGTACAAACCGATTCAAACTCAGCTGCATTCACTTCACCTCCCGTATGTGCCACATCGAAACCTTCCGGTTTAATGCCAAACACCTTTTCTGCATCTTCCTCATTACCTAAAATCACATCGCAACCGGCAACGAGGGCAGGCATCACTTCAGAAGCTGATTTACCGTATTTCCAGAGATTTTTGCGGTAGTTGAGGTCGGTAGAAACCGTAACGCCCATTTCGTTTGCCACCTGAATGGCTTCGAGACAAGCATCCGCAGCACCCTGCGAAAGGGCGGGAGTTATACCGGTCCAATGGAACCAGTCAGCATCTTTCAGTACCTCACGCCAGTTTACCATCCCAGGTTTGATGTCGGCGATGGAAGAATTGGCACGGTCGTAAACCACTTTGCTGGCACGTGCTACTGCTCCTGTTTCCAGAAAATAAATACCAACCCGTTCGCCGCCACGCAGGATGTTTTGTGTGCCGACACCGTATTTGCGCAGGTTCATGATACAGGATTCCGCGATGTCGTTTTTGGGTAAACGGGTTACAAACTCGGCATTCAATCCGTAGTTGGCTAATGAAACAGCTACATTGGCCTCACCACCGCCAAAAGTGGCGTTAAGCTGCGTTGCCTGACTAAAACGTTCGTAGCCTGGTGTGGCCAGACGAAGCATAATTTCTCCAAAAGTTACAATCTTTTTACTCATCTTTTGTATAAAATAATTCAACTTAATTTTAAAAGTAGTTTTGCAATTTGTTTTGATGTCGAGTATGTTAACTTCTCAGCATGTAATATTGCCTCATATAAATCCATGGGCTTATTTACAATTGAAAAAAAAGCATCAAATATATAATTATCATTCAAAGGAATACTTCCGGAAATGCCAATGACTGGTTTGTTAGAATCATGAGCTAATGTCGCCAATACATATGGCGCCTTATTCATGGCAGTTTGACTGTCGATTGAGCCTTCACCAGTAATAACGACATCAGACCATGAAATATGCTCATTTATATTTATTAGCTCTAATATGTATTTTGCACCATCCTGGACATTTACATTAAAAAAACCTTTTAATCCCGATACAACTCCTCCCGCAGCTCCTCCAGACCTGATTAATTTTACATCTATTTGTTTATACTGAAAAATAATTTCAGCAAAATGTTCCATGTTTCGCTCCAATTGATTTACCATGGAAGGTGTTGCTCCTTTCTGTGGTGAAAAAACCCGTGCAGCCCCAAATTCTCCTAATAAGGAGTTTTCTACATCAGATAATACAATTATTTCTACATTAGAATTATTCAAGGTAGACCGATCTTCGATATGAGCAATTTTTATTAGATTTCCTGCATTACCTTTCAGTCGTTTTCCATTACTATCATAGAACCTCACATCTAATGCATCCAACAATCCCATTCCCCCGTCTACTGTAGCACTTCCACCCACACCTAAGATGACACGTTTAGCACCTTGTTTAACCACATGTGCCAAAACTTGACCTATCCCAAAGCTTGAGGCTATCATAGGGTTTTTCTCGCTTTCACTTAACAATTTAAGTCCTGACACATTAGCCATCTCAATTACAGCAACCTCATTATCAAAGCCATATTTCACATTGATGTTTCTACACAGAGGATCTTGAACCTTGATTCGATATTCATTTAAATTTAACAATTTCGTTAGAATATCACATGTTCCATCACCACCATCTGCAATCGGCATTTTTTTGCAGACAAAATAGTTTGGGTCTACATCTTTAAATGCTGATTCAATGATATCTGCAAACTGAATTGCAGACAGACTACCCTTCATGCTATTAGGTGCAATTAATATATTCATATTCAGAAAGTTTTTTCAATATTGAATAACCGGTGAACAATATGGACCTTGTGGTAAAACCGCAATTTGTTCATTTAACAGTACTGATCGATCAATAATACCTTGAATGGTTTGTTCTATCTTTGCTTTAGGTAGCGAATGGCCATTAACAGATAAACGCTGCAAATCTTTCAACGGTATATTAGTAGTGAAAAAGTACAAGTTTGATTTTCCAATCTTATTTAGCACCCTTAAATGCATTTGAAATTGCCATTGATCTTTAATAAAACTTGTCTCAGTACTTATATCTTTAATGAATTGTTCTTCCTTGCCATTATATTTAAACATCAGATTTGTGAATTCCGGACTTCCAACACCTTCCAGACATGACCCAAAAGCAAGAATTTTCCCTTTTTCTTTTACTGCTGGTAAGCAATTCACAAATCCTTTCACACATTGATAAAAAGTTGCATCCAATGGATATCCTCCACATGAGGTTACGACAATGTCGGCTTGTCTCATAACTTTTGGACAACATGCCAGCTTAACATAGTCAATTGTTTTATAATGTGACTTAAACAGCTCTCCAGAGATAATCATATTGATTTTTTTATGATTATCCAGCACAATGTTAATAGAAAAATCAGGAGGACACATCATTGCAATTGAGGTATTTTCATCATGACATGGATTATCAGTTAGATTCGTTGAAGAAGCGTTGGGGTTATTTAGGAATTGATAACCATGAAACTTCTTCACAGTTTCTAATCCAGCTAATCCCGGGCAAACAGACTTTCTACCTCCTGAATAGCCGGCCATAAAGTGAGGTTCAACTAATCCAGTAATAATTCGAAATCCTGCTTCTACATAGTATTTGTTTAGTTTCACTTTCGATCCTGACCAACTATATCCGTCTAGTTCTACCAAGTCTTCTTCCTCTTCACATTTGTGGTCAATTATCCGATAGTTATTTGCAATAAATTCGCCGAACATTTGGACCCGCTCTTCTTGTGTAGATGGACGGTGCATGCCGGTTGCAATTAAAAGAATTATTTCTTGTCTATTAACGTTATTATTTTCTAATAAACTTAATAAGGATGGTAAGAAGTCTTTGTAAGGTATTGGTCTGGTTATATCAGAGACCACAATAACAACATTCCCTGACTTTCTTTTAATAATTAAGTCTTCAAAGGGTTCTGAAGCAACAGGCTCTAATAATGATTCAATCAGTAAGTCCGATGCTGTTTTTTTTTGATACGGGTAATCAGCATCATACACAATGCAGTCATCAGGACATTTAATTTCTATTTCATCAATTCCGTATTGTAACTTTATGCGCATCTTTCTTGTCAAATGTAAGGTATATTAAGCGTATCCATTATTCCTCTTATATAACCAATCCCAAACAGATTACCATTCATCTCATATCCAGCCTGCTCATTTTTTTCGCCGGCCATTGTCGGCACATGATCAGAACGAATTGGTCCTTCAAATCCTACTTTTTTATACAGGGAAAGCATTCCGGGCATATCAGTGGGTCCATTATCATGAAAAGTTTCTCTAAATTTGTACCTATCCCCTTCAACATCCCTGATATGCACAAAGAATATTTTTTGTTTTCCTCCGAATTCTTCAATCAGTGCAGGTAAATCTTCACCCATTGTCTTGTAGGTACCTTGACAAAAAGTCAATCCATGAGCAGGACTATTGGAAAATGAAAGTGCTTTCCTAATGGCATCAGCATTGATAAGAACCCTTGCAATACCTTGAAGTTCCGGCACTGGTGGGTCATCGGGATGTAATGCCATTTTAACACCACTTTCTTCAGCTACGGGCATTATCTGATTAATAAAATAGCTGTAATTATCCCAAATCTGATTAGCAGTAACTCTACCATATTGAGTGTTTGGGAGCAACTTTGCTTCTTCAATATCATAACCTGTAACTACAGCACCACCTCTTTCAGGTATTATTTTATTTGTTCTAAACCAGCCAGTAGCCATGAAGTTATAACACAGTAAAGAGATATTAAGCTTACCCATATTTCTGAGCATTTGTTTATATTTCTCAATATCTTTATCCCTACCTGGTAATCCAAGTTTAATGCGCATCATATCCATTTGATCACCTTCCAGCCCAATTAAATCAAACCCATTTGCTGTAAATTGTTCTTTAGAAGATTTTAAGGACTCAAAATCCCACGGAGGGTTTTTACCTGTTAATTCGGGGGCTAACTTTGCAATTGCATACTTAACCCCCATTTGCTGAGTGAGCAACCATTTTTGATCCGGTTTATCCGAAAAAAAAAGAAATGATAATTTCATACCCAATAATTATTAAACATTACCATTGTTCCAATATGCTACAAAATTATAAAAAGGCAGCACATCAGAACAATGGTAAAAGCTGTTAATTCAAATTCAAAAATTTAAAAATATCCACCTTTCTTGGCAATTTCATGAATCGTCTGTCCTTCATGAACCCACCCAAAGATAATTCTTTCATTTTCTTTGATTTCTTCAGCACGAATTAAGACATCATAGGCAATATCACGAGGGACAATCAGCACTCCGTCTATATCGCCGAGTACGACGTCACCTGGCTTAATAGTAACATCTCCAATTTTAACAGGCACCTGATAGTCTGTTATTAAACAACGAGCAAGGCTCCCATTTGAGATGCGATATTCATAAAAGATGGGGAAATCTGCTTCCAAAATCTGATGGGTATCCCTGATACCACCATCAATACAAGCAGCTTTCAGTTTTTTACCTTTTGCCGTAGCTGTCATAACACCACCCCATAAAGTGGCTTTATCGTCACGACTGGTATCCCATATAATGAAATCATCTTCTTTCATCTCATCCAACATTTGAGTTCTGAATTCCATTTCACCTTTTATTTTCACATTGGGGGAGCTTTTTACCGTAAAAGCAAAACCGGCTACTGTGCGGTATTCCCTCAATGGTAAAATTCGT
Organism: Bacteroidota bacterium; assembly: GCA_022708505.1. Classification (GTDB taxonomy): domain Bacteria; phylum Bacteroidota; class Bacteroidia; order Bacteroidales; family Paludibacteraceae; genus Paludibacter. The sequence continues at coordinate 238 of JAKIYP010000068.1, read as the reverse complement.
CCGGGCAGGGCTTGTTCTATCAAACAAAACTCCCGTAACACATCATTTACTGCTCCTGTGTAGAGTTTCTCAAACCTGCTTAACAACTCTTTGTCGGGAATAGGAAAAGTAACCTTCGAAATACTTTCACGATATTCAATCAACTTTTCCAGGTTCATCATTCCGACCTCTTTTTTATATTGATCTGCACTCATAATAATAAAAATTTAATTTATATGTTTGTTACACTAGTGTCCCG
>JAKIYP010000014.1 GCA_022708505.1 Bacteroidota bacterium | reverse complement strand
TTGATTATAGCCGTTTTGCAACATCGATGCAATAGTATATCTTTGTTCCCTGGTTAAATGACTCATAAATGTGAACTTTAGGCGGAGAACAATTATAGTCATTTTTTTCCATCGGAGCAAAGGGGGGGAGTCCTTCCTCTCTTGCTCTGAAAAAATAATCTATACTATCCTCCCGTCAAAGTTGCATTTACTAATTGAATTTACATTATGAAAGAATCATGTATGCCGAAGAGCAATTTCTCCGCCGGAAATTCGGTCAGCCCTATATCGACTGGGCAGCTAAAACACCGCCTTTTATCCCATCCGGTAAATATAAAGTGAAATCGAAATACCCTTTCAGCATGAAAAAAATACTGAAAAAGGAGAAGAACGGGGTATTTGCCATTTTTATACTGCTGTTTATTTTTCACAACATCCGGAATTCGTTTATCAGCGGAGAAATAAAAATTGAAAATGACTGGATATTGTGGTGCACGCTGGCATCAGCAGTTATTTATTTTGTGTTGAAATTAATCAAGAAATATACAAACTTGCTGAATGAATCGGGCAGGTAGCCTGTGATTTATTTTTGAGTTTCAAAGCTTATTTGCAACGACCGCCTGTAAAAAGTAACAGACGGTCGTTTTTTGTGTGTTAATTTCAACCAGCGATGTTCCGGTGGTTTTTGACTCATTTTGACATTTATATGTCCCAAACTGATACAGCTTATTTTTTTTCCTGTATATCTTTGCAAACAAGAATAAATGTGATGACAATTTTATCAATATAATAAGAGTTACAATAAATACATAATAATAACAACTCAAATTAACTGAAAAAACTGATTTTATGCGAAAACACAAACTTTTTTTTCTTTTTATCTTTGTTTTTGCCACGGCAATTATTCAGGCACAAATACGTGTGTCGGGAATTGTGTCTGATCAAAACAATGATCCGTTGATAGGTGTTACGGTAAAAGTTATCGACACCAATGTGGGAACCATAACTGACCTGAACGGGAAGTATACAATCGCTGTGCCCGCAGGTAAAAATTCATTAGAATTTTCTTATACCGGATTTACAACATTGAGGATGCCTGTCAATAATCAGGCTTACATCAATGTAACCTTGAAAGAATCTATTAAGCAACTGGAAGAGGTTATGGTAATAGGGTATGGCGCAATGAAAAAGCGTGATATCACTGGAGCCATCAGTTCTATTTCTGCGCAAACCATAGAAGAGAAAACGCCTATCAGTATTTATGATGCTTTACAGGGACAATCATCGGGTGTGCAAATTGTAACAGGTAGTGGAGCCCCCGGCGAAGGTTCTGAAATTCGTATTCGTGGAGTTTCTACATTTGATGAAGGTGCCAGTCCGCTTTTTGTTGTGGATGGGGTTCCGCTTGATAACGTAGACAATATCAATCCAAACGATATCGAAAGTATCGAAGTGTTAAAAGATGCAGCATCGGCTGCAATTTATGGATCTCGTTCGGCAAACGGAGTTATTCTGGTTACAACAAAAAAAGGAGAGAGAACCCGCCCGAGAGTTGATGTGAGGTATTTGCGCAGCTATAGTACCCTGTCGCGCAGTATGCCAAGAGCCAATGGAGATGAAAGAAGATATTATGACGATATTCGCAAACAATATCTGGTTGGTGGTGATTATCTGATTAATATCGTAGATTCGCTGGCTTATATTACCAATCAGGATTTGGATATTGTGAACCTTCTGTTTCGCCCCGCAACCCGCGATCAGGTTGATTTTAGTGTCTCTGGAGCTTCTGAAACCTTTAACTATTACATGAGTACAGCCTATTTGAACGAGAAGGGTATTATAGTAAACAGTGATTTTGATAGAATTACCTCCAGGATTAATACAGAATATAAGCCTTCCAAATCGTTGACTGTTGGAAGTAAGGTACAGTTTGCTTATTCATCCAAAAATGGAATAGATGAAGACGGTGTATTGAATTCATTATTAGTTAAACCTGCTTATTTGGCGATTTTAAATCCCGACGGTACTTATATACCTAATATCAGCGCCCGTCGTAATCCTCTCGCGGTTGCCATGACTGATGTAAATAAAGCTCAAACCTACAGGGCGTCCATGTATGAATATGTCGACTGGAAATTGTCAGATAAATTAAAACTCAATTCATCGATTCAGATGAATTATTATCAGGAAAGATACCAAAGGAGGAGATCTTCAACACAGTTATCAACAGAAGAAGCCGGCACACCGAATAGTGGTTCGCGCGACCGGACACTCATCAATTATGAGATTACAAATGAGAACTACGCTACGTATACCGATACCTGGGGGGATTATCATGATGTAACGGCCATGTTGGGAAACAGCATTAATTTTTGGGGTGTCGAAAGATTAAATATGCTCGGCATGAATATGACTTCTGATATAATTTATACTTTGAATGCCGCTTCTTCTTTTGATGCCCGGAATACATCCACCAACATGTCCAGGAGCGCCATGTTGTCATATTTTGGACGACTGACTTATGGCTATAAAGGAAAATACCTCGCAAATTTCAATATGCGTTACGATGGTTCTTCTCGATTTGGTAAGGACAATCGCTGGGGCGCTTTTCCTTCCGGTTCAGTAGGATGGAGATTCTCTGATGAGAAATTCATGCGGTTCTCCAGACAAGTGCTGAGCGATGGTAAGTTGAGAGCCAGTCTTGGGGTTACCGGAAATCAACGTATCGGAGACTATGATGCATGGCAACTTTACAGTCCTAATTTCATTTACGAAGGAATTTCCGGCATTGCTGCCAGTAATCTGGCCGACAGAAACCTGGGATGGGAGAGTACAACGCAGTATAATGGAGGGGTAGACTTGGTGCTCTTCAAAAATAGAGTAAGAATTTCTATTGACTATTATAAAAAGCTTACCGATCAGTTGCTGGCAAAAGTTGAATTGCCTAAAGAATCGGGTTTTCAAACTACCAGAAGAAATGTGGGTGCTATGACCAATGAAGGTATCGAAGGGTCAATAGATTTTGATATTATTCATAAAACGGATTTAAAATGGACTGTTAATCTGAATGTTGCCAATAATAAAACCATTATTACCAGGGTAGCTGATGATATTCCTTTCTATCGTGGTATGCATGACGCAATTTATGTACAACCTAATGCCCGCCTGGGGGAATTCTACGGATATCAGTATCAGGGGATTTTCGCTTTCGATGAATCCAATGCGTTTACACCGGATGGACAAAGACTGACTCCTGTGTTCTCAAACGGGGTGTTTCAAAACTCCTATTATCTCGGCAGTCAGCCTTATTCAGGAGTTGTAGAACAGAAAAAAGCAGCTAACGGAGACATTTTGAAAGGTGGAGATGTGGATTTGGCTGATACTGACGGAAACTGGATTATTGACCTGAATGACAAAAAAGTGATTGGTTGTGCTCAACCATTCCTGTACGGAGGATTCAGCACCAATCTTACTTATAAGAATCTGACTTTATCAATGATGTTTTATTACTCATTGGGAGGACAAATTTACAACTATGCACTGGCTCGTCAGAACTCATTTGAGTTTGATGGTGTAACGCCAACTCCTTATGCAATTGAAAATATGTGGACTAAACCGGGTGATGATGCTATTTACCCAGTGCCCAAGAAGAGTGAACACAACCGCTTGGCTCCTTCAGATTTCTTCCTTGAAGATGCTTCTTATATTAAACTAAAATCAGCCCGTATTTCTTATCGAATCCCGGGTTCGAAATTGGAGAAGGTTTTCCTGAAAGGGGTTAATGTGTATGTGTATGGAAATAATCTTCTGACCTTCACGAATTATTCAGGTTACGACCCTGAATTCAGGGGTGGTGGCGATGCCTTAACTTTAGGAATCGACCAAAACAGTTATCCCCGTAAACGTGAATTTGGTTTCGGTTTAAATGTAAATTTCTAAAATGTTGACCATCATGAAAATATATAAGAAAATTAAAATAAAAATAATCGGAATACTGTTCATTGCGGGTTTAAGCTCCTGTGAATTGCTTATGCAAGAACCAATCAGCGATTTGACTGCTGATAGTTTCTGGAAATCGCAGACAGATGCCGAAGTGGGAGTTGCAGCTATTTATTCTTCTATGTCGACAGCTCTTGCCCGTGGTTTATGGGACTGGGGTGAACTCAGGGGAGAAAGTTTTCTGCCGCATGAGAAAGAAGCTTATGACCAGGGAGAACTGATATTCAATAATATCCTGAATGACAACAATGCGACCTTGTGGACACAACTTTATCAGGTAATCGGTCAGGCTAATTCGGCGATCAAATATATACCGAGTATTACCATGACTCCTTCATTGAAGAACAACCTGCTGGCAGAAGCATATACGTTACGGGCGTGGGCCTATTTTTACGCGGTAAGAGTTTGGGGGGATGTGCCTCTCTATACAGAACCTCTTGAAGAAATCGGACCTGCTATGTATCGCCCCAGAGAAGATAAAAATTATATTCTTGAAAATGTTGTTCTGGTTGACCTCGAAAAAGCCTATTTGATGATTGACAGAACTTCAGTGAAACGCACCCGCATCAATATCGCTGCAATTTGTGCCATGTTGATGGATGTAAATGCCTGGATGCACAGGTATGAACGGGTTGTCACAATCATGAATGAAAGGGTAAACGGATTGAATTCGAGTAACTGGAATCTGATTGCAACTACTCCGGCTAATTTTAAAAACGACTGGAGAGGAATTTTTATAGAAGACCCTGTTCTTCCTGCGTCGAGGGAGGTACTGTTCAAAATGGCTTATGAGGTTTTTGGTAATGGTATTAACCAGGCTGTTAGCTATTTTGCAAGTTCTCAACCCAAAGTGTGGGTTTCAACCTATGTGAAAAATAGTTTGTACAATGCAGGTACTGATATGAGATTTGGTTCGACACAGTGGGAAAGTATTGACACGCAGAATTCGAAGTTAAACCGTAAATTCTGGTATAATGGAACAGTTTTCTCGGGCACAACAGGCAGAGATGTCGATTTGGTTATGTATCGTTATGCCGATATTGTATTGTTATATGCTGAAGCTTTAGCAATGACCGATAATTTCAGTGAAGCAGTTTATCAGTTAAACAGAATCAATACCCGTGCAGGAAATACAGCCTATTTTACCGCTGATTTTGTAAGTCAGGAAGAGTTAATCGATGCTATTTTGCTGGAAAGACACAGAGAATTTCTGGGTGAAGGTAAACGCTGGTTTGATTTAGTACGTTGCAACAGACTGAATTTGCTTGAAGAGAGAAATAATGTGATAATCAAACCTAATCAGATTTATTTTCCGATCCACAGGGATCACATCAATCAAAATCCTTTAATTGATCAGAATCCATATTAATAACTGCAAAATCTTCTATATATGAAACATATATTTTTAATATCAACAATTGTCGTATTTCTGTTCTCAGGATGTCTGGGTATACCCGAGGATTATGAATACACACCTGCGAATAAAAGCAATGTAGTAGATATGACGGTTTGGGACTTTATTAAATCCCGGCCGGATGTATTCTCTGAATTTACTGCTGCAATAAGGGAAAGTGGAATCGATACGACCCTGTATTATTCATCAACAACCAAATATACTTATTTGTTGCTGAATAACAGTGCAATGGGCAGTCTTACGGCTATTCTGGCTGTTACTCCAACAAATAAAGCCAAATGGGAGAATTTGCTGAAATATCATATCATCGATGGTTACTACCATGGATTAGGACAGCTTAATTTTGACCCGACGCCCGTTGTGACCTTATGGCGTTCGCCTGATGCCTACATGACATTGCAACTTGAAAACAGAAATTCATTTAATTATTCCCGGTTAATTGTAAATGGCCTGGATCCGGCATGGCAGAGCCTGACGAATTCACTAAAATATGCTGTAACTTCTAATTTGATGTGTACCAATGCAGTTTGCCATGTTTTAAACAGACATGCACGACCGGTTAATAACAATACATTTAACTAATCTATAGAAATTAATCAACATGAAGATAAAAGAATTTTTATTATTATTTGTCATACTATTTGCCGGTTGCAAGCCGGATCCTATCGATCTGGATGCTTTTGCTGAACCCAGAATTATTTTTATGGTCGACAGTATAGTGGTTGATCTGAATGCAGCCCGTGTTCCGGAAATAGTATCTGTAATTCAGGCGGAAGCTGGTCTTACAAGTGTTACTCAGTATGTAATTAAATCTGAACTTTCAGAAACAATGTACGAAAGTCCGGTTACTTCTTTTTCAAATGTCAATAGCTTTTCTATTTCAAAATTAATTCCATATACCGAAGATGTAGTTGGATTTAAGGTAGAAGCCAAAGATAAAGCAGGCCGTATCGTGTCGGCAACACTGCCGATCAGGGTAATTCCCTTAAGAGATGCACCTACTGTAAATTTCAGAGTAAATGGCATTGAATCGACAGTAGTAAGTTATCGTGAAGGAGATCCGATGCCAGTCATTGTGATCAATGCCTCAAGTGAAGATGAACTCATGGCTTTTGCAGTTTCGAAAGTGGTAAACCGGATTGAGACTCCCATCCTTATTGAAGGTAAAGATACAATTAAATTCTCGGGTCAGGATAAATCTTACCGGGTCGATCTGAGTGTGGATGGTTATCAGTTTGAACCAAAAACAACTGCAGTGAAGGTATATGTTTCGGCAGGCGAACAAAGTAAACCTAAAATTAAAGTGGCAACATTAAAAATTGAGTTTACCGAAATCCCGGGTCCGGAAGTTGTCTTTACAGGTGGAGCCTCAATCAGTGCAAATGAATTTTCAAATGTAACGATAGCAGGTAGTATTACTGCCGAAGCTAAAATAAAACAAGTAAAACTCTTCAGAAAGAAAACTTCGGGGAATGTGTTGCTTAACGAGGTTAATTTGTCGCCCACACAAGCTTCCTATCCTTTCTCTGTTCAGTTAGAAAGGCTTACAATGGAAGATCAGGGACTGATTGTACAGGCAACAGATGGAAATAATAAGACAACTTCCTTTACATGTACAGTTCAGGTTGTTGAAACAGCCCCAGCGCCTACAGTAACGTTAAACCAGACGATTGATGCATTCAACGGAGTTGATGATGGGCAAAACATTCCCCTGACAGGTACTATTTCAACACTCAGCGGTTATCAATCGGTCGATTTTGTTGTATACGACAATACTGGAGCTGTTATACAAAGAACTCCGGTAAGTTATTCAGGGAATAATATCACGTTGAATTCAACTTTCGGTGCAACTAAGTCAACCCGCAAAGTAGGAGTTGAGGTTGTGGATATCAATGGTAAGGTAACAAATATTTACCGTGATGTACATGTTGGATATTATTATGCACGGGTACTCATGTCGATGGCCGGTGAAGATAATAAGGCCACTTCAGATACAGGGCCACTTCCCGGACCATTCTTCTCCGCCAAAAACCGGAAAGCAATGAGTTATATCGAAGGTAAAGCTGCTCCTATGGAATGTGATGTGGCTTTCCACACACAATCGAGTCATGGAGCTGTACGTGCCGGCAATATGACCTACGCGAGAGGCTCCGCGAAATTTACGGGACATACCAAAATCAATGCAGGTTTGGATACCTGGGGAACGTCTACAAATTACACTATTAAGTCTATTTCGGCTATTAATCGTGCTGATTTTGACGAAACAACGATTGACAATCTCGAAGCATTGGCCATCACCGGAAGTTCCGAAAGTCCGGTAATTGCATCCGGAGCTTTCCCGAATCCTGTACCTGCCAATATGGTAATAGGTTATCAGGCTCAAATTGATGGACAACCGAAGAATGTGATGTTTATTTATGATATGTTTGACAATATGCCGGCCGATAAATCAGCATCGACTTTCTATATCAAAGTAAAAATTCAGAAGTAACAATATTCCTGTCAGGACATAAACAGGTCCTGACAGGAATTAAAATAGGGTTGTAAGGATTATCCGGAGAAATGATTTCATGAGAATACCGATTTTTATATTATTGAGTATTTTGTTCATGCAGGTTGAAAATTTGCATGCTTCGGATGTGTTAACCCTTGAAAGTTCAGGTTTTGAGACCGATTGGACTGGATTGACAGATTTTGGGTCGCCACAGCTTATCCTCAAGAAAGCAACAGCCATTGCTACAGATGTAACCGGATGGAAAGGAGATGTTGGAAACGGGAACCTGAACATTTATCAGGGTGAGGGGCGTACCGGTAATCATGCTGCTGTATTAATCAATACACATGCAACAGGAGGAGCCAGGTTTTATAACAATAGTATATTGAGTCTGACAAAGGGAGCGAAATACAAACTGACTTTTTACGCCCGTGGTTCCGCAACCCTCGTGAATGTTTGTCTTTTTGAAGCAAGTACGAGACCGTTTATAGCACATGTTGCCGGACCGCATCCCGGTGGTATATATGATACTTCCAAAACCATCAACTTACCATTGTCATATGGGTCGGTCTGGACCAAACATGTTTATAGTTTTACTGTCCCCGAAGATGCTGTATATACTGATTACAAGCTGTATTTTGCATTCTATGGATGTACTGCACCGACTATTGACGGTAGTAATATGAATAGTCTGTTTATGATTGACGATGTAGTGTTAGAGCAAAATGTTGAACCAGTTTCGCAGGATACTGCATTAGCTGTTACAGGTCAGGTCTCAGAAGGAATGCTGGATAGGGCATTGAATTTTCGAGATGCAATAAAGTTTGAAGAATCTTATCGTTCAGGCGTTTATGTATATAGCAGTCGTTCAATGACTACTTATATCAACAATCCTGCTAAACTGGCAGCCCGGATTGCTTTACTCGGGATTAAAGATGTCTATTTATCAGCTACGGCAAGTTCCCTGACAGGAGTTGATGCTATACGCTACCAGTGGGTGCGAAATTTTAATCATTCAGCTCATGAATATGGATTGAAAGTTTGGGCGTTGCGATTGGCCAATTACAATCATTTTGTGGACGACAACCTGATACTGCAGGATTGTGCTCAGGTATTACAGTTCAATAACGGAGTTACTGCATCTCAAAGATTTGATGGGGTTTCGGCTGACTGGGAGCCGCATGTACTTAAGGAAGGAGGTGATAATACACCTTCATCATTAACTTATTTCTGGGATAGTAATAATAATTATGGAATTGGAAACTCAAACGATCTGCTGCTACAGCGTACACACAATATGCTTTCTCTGGCAAAAAATAACCTGAATGGATTGGCTATAAATGAAGCCATTCACTATATGTATCAGAATAATTACAACGCAGGTCTTCTTTCGTACGGAAGTACGCCACAATTTTTGCAGGATTGTGACTTTGTAACCACGATGATATATACCGATACAAGAGAGAAAGTGTGGCAACGTGGCTTGTCTGTTATCGATAGTGCAAATGATTATCCCTCAAGTGTAAGCATCTGTGTTAAAACAAGTTTGAATACATATGGGGATAATGGAGATGCTTCAACATCGCTTTATCCTCAAGGTTGGGGATATCTGGTTGATGCCATGCACTATTTTTATTCGCAAGGTGCAGTTAAACCTGCTTTCAGAGGAATTGATTTTTTTGAGTTTGAAGGATTAGAATTGATGTGGGATGACGGCGGTGCACCGATAAGTATCACAACACTCCAAAACACCAAAGATTTTCAGGCAGATAAATGGATGTTTTATAATAAGCATTCAGCAGCACTTGTTTTCAAACCGTTCGATGCAGAGGCACGAATTGAAATTTTCACATTGCAGGGTCAAAGACTTCAAAGCAAAATGATTCAAGGTAATGCGGAAGTTTCTTTAAAACATCTTCCTGATGGTTGCTATATCGCCAAGTTAATTCACAACGCCGGTATACCGGTTCAATATAAATTTATAAAATGATTTTTAATTATTTACTTTTTTAAAAACAATACTGATATGAAAAAACTTTTATTCCTTTTGACATTAAGTACACTTATAGGTGTATCTTCCATGCAAGCTGCCGATGTGTTGACATTGGGTAACGCTGATTTTGAAACAGGTTGGTCTGCTCTTACAGATCATGGTTCGGGTTTAAAATCTACAACTCTGACAGGTGTAACTGGTTGGACGGGTGATGCCGGTAATGGTGGATTAACAATCTATCAAGGTCCGGGGCATACCGGAAGTAACGCTGCTGTGTTAGCTAATCCTCATCCTTCCGGTGGTTGCAGGTTCTACAACAATTCTGTGATAACCCTGACAAAAGGGGGGCAATATAAATTAACTTTTTATGCACGGGGTACTGCAACTTTGGTGAATGTTAGTTTATTCCAATCAGGTAAAAAACCTAAAATCGGAGAAGTACAGGGTCCGAATGCAGGTGGTGTTTACGATCCTTCTAAAACAGCAAATACGCTAATTAATTTAGGTAGTACCTGGACAAAGATGGAGTATTTTTTTACAGTCCCGGTTGCATCAGCATATACAGATTATAAATTGTATTTTGCTTTTTTTACGTCTCCAACTCCAGCGTTAGATGGCAGTAATCTGAATGATATTTTTATGATTGATGATATTACTTTTGAACCGTTTGTTGATAATACAATTGCCACGCTAACCGAAATTACAGTTGGTGGAAAAGCGATTAATAACTTCAATCCCAACACAACCACATACAATATTCTGACTAACAATGCCACCATTCCTGCCATTGTTGGTACCCCCACAGATGCAACTGCAACTGTTGTGGTTGGAGAACCGGTTCAGGTAGATAATACTATTGCATACGAAATAGAAGTTACTGCTGCCGATGGTGTAACTAAAAAAGTTTATACAGTCGTTTTTAATGTTACTAATGATGTTGTTTTGCAAGGATTTACCTCTGATCTTTTGCCTGCAGGATGGATATCCAGTCAAACATCCGGAAATAATGACTGGATGATTGATCAGAATGCCAACTACAACAATGGTTTGTATATGGGTTCCTATTCAGTTCGTATCAAAGGAGGTGGGGCAGGTAATCCTTCAATAACTTCAGGATGGCTGATGATTCCTAATCTGGATTTACCCGACTTATTGACCTTCTATATGAAAACAAGAGTTGCAGGAACCAGTATATTCTCTATTTATAAGCGTCCTGCAAGTGAAGCTACGTTTACTGATTTGACAGGCTGGATTTTGTGTGAAACACTTACAGAACCATTTGATGCCACTTTTACTGAAAAATCAGTAAGTATCAATAGCAATCAGCTTACTGATATTTTATTCTATGTTGAAAAAGAAGATGAGAAGATTCCATTTGCATTGGATGATATTCGTATTACTTTAAAAGACACTACAACAGGAAACACTCAGACTTCAGCTTCAAAAGTCATCTTTAAAACATCTAAAGGATTACTGTCTTTTGAATCACCTGAGCATGTAAATTATGCTGTTAGAACTTTGACTGGTGCGACTGTAAAGGTGGGTCAGGGTAACCATGTTAGTTTAAGATTGCCTCAGGGCTTTTACCTGGTTGAAATAAATGGGAAAACACAAAAGGTTGTTATTCCATAAATTATAATCAAGCAATCTCCGGACAGTACTTTTTTACTGTCCGGGGGCTGTATCAAAGGCCGGATTTAGCTTGATATTGTTATTGTTGAACTGTTGGTTGAATTTGAAAAATACAGCAACTAATTAAATTTTAAATGAGTAAAGGAACCTGTTTTTTAACCGTTTTGTTTTTTTTTATTTTTCCGTTCAATAATATGATGGCATCACCGGGTATAATCCCTGTACCTCAAACATACAGGCTGAAAGGAGGTGAGTTTGTTTTTAACCCGAAAACAACAATCATATTACAACCGGATAATCAAGCCATGCGTAATGCGGTTTCATTACTAAAAGAATTGTTTCTTTCAGCAGCGGATTATGAACTTGAGATTAAAACCGGTAAGGTAAGCAGAAATGCCGTCATTTGCCAGATTGACAACAAAATTGCAGGTGATGAAGCTTATAAACTGGACATCTCACGTGACAAGATTACAGTCAGGGCCTCTACTTCAATCGGCATTTTTTATGCCCTGCAAAGTATAAGACAGTTACTCCCTCCGGAAATTAATGGAACTAAGAAAACAACAGATATGAAATGGTCGGTTCCCTGCATGACAGTCAGTGATGCCCCTGTTTTTGGTTACAGAGGTATGATGTTGGATGTATGCCGTCATTTTATGCCTAAAGAGTTTGTCATGCGTTTTATTGATATGCTGGCATTCCACAAACTCAACACATTCCACTGGCATCTGACCGATGATCAGGGGTGGAGGATTGAAATAAAAAAATACCCCAAACTTACAGAAGTAGGAGCTTTCAGGAGAATGGAAATTGATGGACATAAGAATGCTCCCGACTGGAAGTGGAAAGTAAAGGATCACGGAGGTTACTATACACAGGACGAAATCCGGGAGGTAATTGCCTATGCAAAAAAGCGATTTGTAAATATAATTCCTGAAATTGAATTACCCGGTCATGCCCTGGCTGCATTAAGCGCTTATCCGGATCTTTCCTGTTCGGGTGGACCTTTTGAAGTTGTCGGCCGGTGGGGTGTGTTTCATGATATTTATTGTACACGCGAAGAAACCATGGTGTTTCTGGAAAATGTACTTGACGAAGTTGCGGCGTTGTTTCCGGGGGAGTATATTCACCTGGGCGGAGACGAAGCGCCGAAAACCAGATGGAAACGTTGCAAGGCTTGCCAGGACAGAATGAAAACAGAAGGTATTGCGGACGAAACACAACTTCAGGCTTATGTGACAGGGCGTATGGAGAAATTTTTACAAACAAGAGGAAAAAAAGTGATTTGTTGGGATGATGCCGTTGAAGCTGAAGTCTCAAAAACCATTACAATCATGTCATGGCGAAGTGAAGATGGTGGAATTCAAGGTGTAAAACGAGGTAATCAGGTTATTATGACACCTCATAAGTCTGTTTATTTTGATTACTATCAGGGAGATAGAAAAACGGAACCATTAACTATCGGAGGATTTCTTCCTTTAGAGAAGGTCTATGCTTATTCGCCTGTTCCGGAAGAACTTACTAAAGAACAAGCTGCATTAATAAAAGGTACGCAAGCTAATGTATGGACAGAGTACATACCGGACGAGAAACATGTGGAATATATGGTCTTTCCGCGTATTGCTGCATTGGCGGAGGTGAGCTGGTCTGTCCGGACAAACAAGAATTATGAGGATTTTATTTCCAGACTCGGTACAATAATAAAACATTATGATATCCTGGAAATAAATTATCGAAAACTCACAAATTAAAAATATAAAACTAAGAAATAATAGATAGAAAAAGCTATGATCAGACAATTTCAGACAGATTCTTTAAAAGTGAAAATCTTCAGAACACGCATGGAAATGGGTGCTCATGCTGCAACGGAGGCTGCGCAATGTATTAGAAATCTGTTACGTCAGAAGGAAAGTATCAATATAATTTTTGCAGCGGCGCCATCACAAAATGACTTTTTATCATCGCTGATACATGAAGATAACATAGAATGGCAACGTATCAACGCTTTTCACATGGATGAGTATATTGGTTTATCAAGAGAAGCTCCACAGGGATTCGGTAATTTTCTGAAGCATGCGATTTTTGATAAAGTTCCGTTTAAGCAGGTTCATTATCTGTATAATGAAAATTTAAAAGCAGAAGAAAATTGCACACGTTATGAAGCCTTACTTGGAGATTATCCGACGGATATTGTTTTTATGGGTATTGGTGAAAACGGGCATATCGCGTTTAACGATCCGCATGTAGCAATGTTCGACGATCCGAAACTGGTTAAGATTGTTGACCTGGATTTAGCCTGTCGTCAGCAGCAAGTCAATGATGGTTGTTTTGCTTCTCTTGATGATGTCCCAGTTCATGCGATGACGCTTACCATACCGGCCTTGATGCGAGCGAAACATCTTTTTTGCATGGTACCGACAGGGCGTAAAGCTATTGCGGTGAAGTTGACTGTTGAAGGGAAAATTAATGAGCGTTGCCCTGCTTCAATATTACGAAATCATGCTTCGGCAACATTGTATGTGGATAAGGATAGTGCGGGATTATTGAATCGTGATAATTAAAAAGTTGGTTATTAATTGTATAAATATAAGTTGGATGAAACGATTTTTTTTATTTTTTTGTTTCTTGTCTCAGTTGTTTTTTGTATCCGGAGCACAATCCGATTTTAAAGTCAAAGGATTTCACCTGGATTTACGTTCACAAGTGATGACTTTGCCTGCTTTGAAGGCATTTGCAAATGAACTTGCCGGATTTAAAATTAACACACTGGTGATGGAGTGGGAAGCTACATTTCCCTATAATCAAAATGCAACCATCAGTAATAAATATTCTTATAAACCGGAAGAAGTCAAAGAGTTCATTGCTTACTGTGCCGGTCTGGGCATCGATGTTATACCTATTCATCATTGTTTTGGACATGTGGAGTGGATTCTTCGTCACGAACGTTATCGACATATCAGCGAAGACAGAAAGGAGGTCTCTCAGGTCTGTCCGATGAAAGTGGATGAAGCTGTTCCCATTTTCAGAAGTTTATTCAGAGAGGTTGCAGCTTACCACCCTTCACCCTATTTTCATATTGGCGGAGATGAAACCTATTTGTTGGGTTCTTGTGAGAAATGCAGGGGGAAGGTTGAAAATGAAGGTAAATCAAAACTATTTGTCGATTATGTAAAGGCAATGTGCGAAATTGTTACTGAACTTGGTAAAATTCCGGTATTGTGGGCGGATATCATTTTAAAATATCCAGAAGCCATTGCAGAAATGCCTGATAATGTTATCTATGTCGATTGGAATTACGGATGGCAGATAAATCATTTTGGCGATATGCATAAGCTGTATAATGCGGGAGCCACCATGTGGGGAGCGCCATCTATCCGTTCAAGTCCGGATAATATGCACCTGACAACATGGTTGACACATTTCAACAATCAACGTGATTTTATTCCTTATTCAAGAAAAGCCGGATACGAGGGTGTTGTGATGACATCCTGGTCAACATCGGGGCTTTACAGTTTTATGTACGACCAGGGATGGGAGATACAGGATATGGAGCAGGTCAGAAATGTATATCCTTTGAATGGATTCCGGATTTTACTTGCCGCTTATGGAAAATCGGTAAATCAGACAGAACCGTTAAATCCGGAGCTATTTGTAACAGAATATGCTCAGAATCGTTTTAACCTGACTGAAAAAGAGGGAAAAATACTGTGGGAAATACTGAGTAGCCGGCAAGAGCTTGTTCGTGCCGGAAAAACACCCAATGGTGGCTCAGTGGAGAATTTGTTAAAACAAGCAGTCAGAATGCGCGATAAATTATATGCGCTGAAACCGAAAAATAACAAAACCGAGTTTGATCACCTGAAACTGATGTTTGATATTCGGGTAAATTATCTGAAATATAAAGTGCTGGAGTCTGTATATCAGTCGGAAAACTACGATCGTTCTAAGGCCAAAGGACTTCTTTCGGAAATAGATGAAATTCTTCAAACAGAAAAGAAATTAGATAAGCGGTTTGCCTCTTTACAAAAAGGTTTTATAACAGACAGGGAAATTGCGCATCAGAATGAAATTAGAAAACGTAAAATGTTTGTATTAAAAGACTTCTTATCAAAACAAGTTTATTAAATTTGAAAACAAAATATACGCATTATGAAGAGATCATTTTTTTTTCTTACGTTCGTTTTCTTTGTGTCGACCTTGTTTGCAACTACACCTGAGCAACTTGCAGCAGTAGATAATCAAATGCTTGAAAAGGCAAAACAGTTTAAAGATGCGATTGCTACTTCGAAAGGCTTCAGGAGTGGGGTATATATTTATCAAAAACGATCTGTAAGTGATTATCAGCAAAATCCGGAAAAACTGGCAGCCAGGCTTGCCCTGCTAGGTTTTACCGATATTTATCTGGGACTGAATCGCTGGCTTAATTCCGGAAACCGGGATGAAGAAAAGTGGCTTACAGCATTTAATACCACTGCGCACAATTTTGGAATGAAAGTGCATATCCTGACTTTGAGCAGTTCTAAACTTTGGGTCGACAATAAACGCATCTATGAAGACATCAAGAGTGTTATCGATTTTAACTATACGAATAAGAAAGAAGTTCGTTTCGATGGTATTTCGGCAGACCTGGAACCACACATTATGAAGAAAGGACATGTTGAGCGGCCGAAAGAACTGCTGTGGGAATGGCATGGGACAGATAACTATGGTGTCGGAAAAGATAATGATAAACTTTGTGAACGCATGGTAGACGTGATGGCAAGAGCCAGAAAGGAAATGGGTAAAAAACTGGAATTCAGTCAGGCTCAGGGATTTTTCATTCAGGGCAGATATGATAAAGGTGAGTTGTCGTGGGGTAGCGCTCATCAGATGCTGAAACATGTCGATCAACTTATCGTGATGGCCTATAATTATCGTCCGCAACGTGTCCTCGAAATGGCTCTTCCGACGCTCGAAAATGCAAAGAATTTCCCCAAAAGTGTAAGTGTGGCTGTTAAAACCAGTTTAGATACATACGGTAGCGAAGGTCCTGTTACATCGTTTCAACCGCAGGGATGGAATTATATGATTGACGGTTTAAATTTTCTGATAGAAAAGGCATCGGTATATCCATCGTTCCGTGGTATTGATGTTTTCGAATTTCAGGGGCTCGAGAAAATGTGGGATGGTACGGCTGCTGCTGATAAAAGAACTAATTACGAAAAAACCGATACCCATTGATTACCGGGATAAAAGATGAAGGAAGTATTATTAAAAAAGGTATTGTTGTTTATGTTAATTATATCCGGCTCTTCTTGCCATAAAGAGGAGCCGGATATTACCGTTCCGGTTATGATTGAAATAGAAACATCAACCGGTCGCCGGGATAGTTTATTGGCTGACGCAGCAGGCATTTCTTATGAAATGATGGAAGCGGCGCTGCCTTTTAGGGCCGCATTGAGAAACAATCAGCAATACAGATCGGCGGTGTATGTTTATGATTCAAAATCAGTGACAGGTTTTCTTGAAAAACCCAAAGAGCTTGCTGCACGTATTGTTTTGCTGGGAATAAAAGATATATACCTGAGTATTGGTAAAAATGCCATGAGTGGTTCAGACATAGTCCGGACAAACTGGCTGCGACTTTTTAATAAATATGCCCATGAATTTGGCCTGAAGGTATGGGCGTTACGCTTGGCTTCGTATGCCCAGTTTGCCAACGACGAACTTATCATTGATGAATGTGAGCAAGTGATTGCATACAATAATGCTGTTGCTCCCGATGAACGTTTTGATGGTGTTTCAGCCGACTGGGAACCGCATGTGCTTAAAGAAGGTGGAGTAAATACACCACCGGGGATGAGTTATTTCTGGGATAGTAGTAAAAACTACGGAGTTGGCGGTTCAAATGATATGTTGTTGAAACGTACACTTGAAATGCTGAATCTGGCACGTGCCAATTTATATGGTTTACCTCTGAATGAAGCGATTCATTATATGTACCAGAACAACTTTAATTCAGGCAACCTGTCTTACGGAAGTACCCTGCAATTTCTGGAAAGCTGTGAATTTGTAACCGTCATGTGTTATACGGATACCAGAGAAAAAGTATGGTCGCGGGGTCTTACTCCTGTCGAGAATGCTAAAGGCAAGCCCGGGAGTGTAGGCATTTGTGTGAAAACCAGTTTGAATACGTATGGCGATGACGGTGATGTAACAACTTCACTTCATCTGAAAGGTTGGACGTATTTGATTAACGCACTGAATTATTTCTATACAGAGGGTGCATCGAAGCCTGCTTTCAGGGGAATTGACTTTTTTGAATATGAAGGCCTTGAAATTATGTGGCGTGACTTTGTTGAATCCTGAATTGTTAAATAAAAGGTTACAGAATATATGGTTTTTTCTTTGATCATTATCCGGATTTTTGTACTATTGTAAGTTTTATAACCAGCAGATTTATGAAACGTTTTGGGCATCTGATATTTGTGATGTTAATTGGTATAAACTCCGTTTATGCCGGTATTAATATCGAACAGTACAAAGACATTCAGTACCGTACGTTGACCTCCAAAAACGGGTTGACTCAGATGACAGTGCTTGATATCATACAGGATAACAAGGGATATCTTTGGTTTGCAACACGTGATGGGATAAACCGGTTTGACGGAAATCAAATTATCAGTTACAAGAATCTGATCGGTGAAAAAAAATCGTTAAGTAGTAATTATACGACTAGCTTTGCAATTGACAAGGAAAATAAACTCTGGATAGGAACACATTATGGATTGAATGTTTATGATTACGAACAGGAAACATTCGAAAGCTATTTTTACAATGATCCGGAAAAATCCAGTGACTACAATAGAATCAGAAAAATAATTATTGATTCGGAAAATAAAATATGGGTTGCTACAAAAGGGGGGCTCTTGTATTTTGATACCGGGACAAAGAAACTGATGAAATGCAGCTCAATAAAAGCTCCCGTTCTGAATGTCTGTGAGTATGAAAAGAAATTGCTGGTTTCTTGTGAGTTTGGAGGACTTTATCTTTTTGACACCAAAACAAAAGAGAAAAAGCAACTCAATATCAGTGGAGCAAATGAAAAAACAGTATTCAGGACGATCTACTGCTCCAAAAATAAAGATGTTTATTTGGGAAGCGACGGTCAGGGTTTATATAAGTTGAGTAAAAACCTGTTGTTAAACAGACATTTTGTTAATGAACCCGGTAATCCTTTGTCTTTGTCGAATAATACGATCAGGAGTATTACTGAGGATCATGACGGCAATATCATTGTGGCAACATTTGACGGAATCTCATTTTATTCTCCCGCCGCAGATTATTTTGTGAGAGTGAAAAGTCAGTCGGGAGAAGATGACAGATTTTCGCACTTCTCTTTTCATTCCGTTTATATTGATCGGTACGGAACGCTCTGGGGAGGAACCTGGGCAGGGGGAGTAAGCTATGGAAATCCTGATTGGGAAGGTAATTCTTTTAAAGTCCTTAATCCATATCCGCAAAAACGTCATCTGGGAATTATTGGTCCTTTAATTACCGAGAAAGATGGAATATGGATTGGTATAGAAGGTAGTGGCTTTGTATTTTATAATCTTCAGAAGAAAACTTACAAACATTTTAAACTTCCCGATGCAAACGGAGGTAATTTCCGAACTAACATCGTGACTGCTTTCAGTAAAGACTTAAACAGTTTATACATAGGGACAAACAACGGTATAATTGCGGTGTTCGACAGAAAGGCGGAAAAAATAAAGCAAATTTTTCGTGTACCCGGAGAAAGGTCGGTGATGAGTCTATGCGCTGTTGGAGATGGTTCTGTCCTTGTAGGTACGACGGGAGAAAAGAGTCTGATAAAATTTGACAGGGATGGTAAGATGATGGATGAGTTTTATGACAGGTCAGGCAAACGTTTCGATTTCGAATTTGTCAGAAGCATCGAGAAGATTGTTGATAATGAGTTTGTTATACTGGAACGGAAATATGGTTATTACAGATTTAATCTGGAAAGCAATGAAATACAGTTTATTGATCTGGCATCCTATTCCAATTCACCGAATGATGCGATAAACTGCTTGTACAAAGACAGAAATTCTCAATTGTGGTTCGGTACGAATGAAAACGGATTATACAGAATTGATTTGCAGGGCAATTTATTGAATCATTTTATATATCCAGATCAATTGAATAGTAATACCATCAATGCCATTACCGGAGATGAAGTTGGGAATATCTGGTTCTCGCAGCAAAATAATCTTACTCAGATCGATATAAGAAAGTTTAAGATTAAAAACTATACTTCTTTTGATATCAATGAGTTTAGTCTGCGTTCGGCTTTATATGCCCATGGACTGATGTTCTTTGGAGGAGATAAGGGGCTGGTGTCGTTTAACCCGTCCAATTTAAACAAACGAAGCGCTGTACCTCCATTGGTAATAAATAAACTTACGGTAAATAACGTTGCAGTTCAGCCATCTGAAATTGATTTCCGCAATAAGGAGTTTAAGCTTTCTTATGATCAGTCGAACATCATCATCGACTATACGGCACTTGAGTATTTCTCCCCAAAAGAAATAAATTATGCCTACATGCTTGAGGGATTCGATAAAAACTGGAATCACGTGGAAAATAATTTACGGGCATATTATACCAACTTGCCCCCTGGTGAATACCGTTTTTTACTCAAGGCATCTTTCAGTGACGAAATTTGGTCGGAAGGTAAAGAAATGATGCGGTTTTCTGTCATTCCTCCTCCCTGGAAAACCTGGTGGGCTTATTTATTGTATCTGGTTATTTTGGTTGCCCTGATATCGCTCTTTATTCATTATCTGAAAGTTGAACTCAAACTTAAAAATGATATTATTCTCCAGCAGGAAAAACAAATGAACCTGGAGAAACTGCATGAAGACCGGATGATGCTGTTCACTAATTTGTCGCATGAATTGCGTACTCCTTTATCGTTGATTATTGCTCCTTTGGAGAATCTTCTAAAAGACTCGATGTTGACAGGGCGTGCACAATCCTCGCTCGAACTTGTTTTAAAAAATGCGAGAAGACTTTTGTTTATTGCCAACGAACTGCTTGATTTCAGAAAAAAAGAGTCGAGTGCATTGGAATTGAAAGTTGCTGCGGGAAATTTTTCCTTGTTTGTCTATGAAATAGTGCTCTCTTTCTCCCAGTTGGCTGAACAGCGCAATATTAATCTGGTTTATGATGGGAAGGATGATGGCATTCATCTCTGGTACGATCGTTTCTGGATGGAGAAAGTGTTGTTTAATCTGTTGTCCAATGCTTTTAAAAACACACCTGATCATGGTAAGATTAAAATAATTTCGCAGATAAAAAATTCCAATTATATTTTGTCGGTTAGAGATTCAGGTTCGGGGATTCCTGAGGATCAAATAGAAGCAATTTTTGAGCCTTTTCATCAGGTTCGTAATCGCGAAAATTATTCAAATGGAACCGGGATAGGTTTGAGCCTGGTAAAAGGGATTATTGAATTACACAGAGGTATAGTAAGGGCTGAAAACAATCCTCAGGAGGGTGCTTGTTTCACTGTCTGTTTACCACTAGGTAGAACTCACTTTTCCGATAATCAGATTATTGAGGATTACAAAAGCAGTGAGGAAATATCGCAGTACACATTTATTGAAGATGAGGGATCTATCGCCAATATTATCACACCTGATAAAAGCAATCAGAAAACGATTCTGGTTATTGAAGATAACCGGGATTTGCGAAACTACCTGCAACAAATTCTGCAAAAATATTATCATGTACTTACCGCATCGAATGGAGTTGACGGCCTGGCCCTCGCTATGAATAACATCCCGGATTTGGTGCTGAGCGATATCATGATGCCTAAAATGGATGGAATAGAGTTGTGCAAGCGATTAAAACAGAGCGAAAAAACCAGTCATGTTCCGGTAGTGTTGCTGACAGCAAGGGCGTCAATAACACATATTCAGGAAGGATTAAATATAGGTGCTGACGATTATTTTATCAAACCCTTTAATCCGGTGATTCTCATCAGTAAGATCGAAAATATATTGACATCAAGAGACCACCTCAGGATATATTATAGTAAAACATTTGGTGAGGAAATAGTGAAAAGTGCCACAACTAATATAGATAAGGATTTTGTTAATAAATTGTATTTTATAATCGAATCGAATATTTCAAATCCGGATTTTTCAACGGAAACATTGGGTAAAAAGATTGGGATGAGCAAAACAGGGTTGTACAATAAAGTTAAAGAATTTACAGGGTCGGCGCCAAGTGAGTTAATACGGAAAATACGCATGGATCTTGCTGTGAAAATACTGGCCGAGGGTAAAACCCCTGTTTCAGATATTGCGGTTAATCTTGGGTTTAGAACAACCTCTTACTTCTCCAGTTGTTTCAAGTCTGTTTACAAAATGACACCGACGGAATATATTAAAAAGAATGTGAAAGTCGGGTAGAAGAGAAAAATTGTGTCGGAATTTTTAATAACTTTGTCTTTTCTTTAATACATTACATGTTGTTAGTCGACATAACTATAAATCAAAATTAAATTTTCATGAAAACAACAAAAGTTGAATATCTTAGTGAGCTGGATAGCGCTGTTTCTATGAGACAAATAATGTCTGTTATTTCTGAATCAGTTGGTTTTGAAACAATTGATGCCGTTAACTGGCCTGGCTCCTATTCTGTCAGACCAGATGCCCGGTTCAATATTGCCCGTTCCTCGAAGGCTTTCTTTATTCATTTTGTTGTTAACGAGAAACAAATAAAAGCCATTTACTCCAAGGATCAGGATCCGGTTTGGCAGGACAGCTGTGTTGAGTTTTTTTGTCAGATTCCCGGCAGCAAAACCTACTTCAATTTTGAGTTTAACTGTATCGGCACTTGCCTGGCAACAGAGAGAAAAAGCAGAACGGAGGATGTAAATCCTTTATCTGTAGAGAAGATGTCGCAAATCAAACGCTATGCATCTTTGGGTAACGAGCCGTTCGAAGAGAAGAAAGGCAATTTCGACTGGACGTTAACTGTTGAAATTCCATTTAGTCTGCTTGGCATTGATCCCGACAATCTGCCGGAAAGCATCAGAGCCAACTTTTATAAATGCGGTGATGGCACTTCTGTACCACACTATGTAAGCTGGAATCCGATTGAGGTTGAAAATCCCGATTTTCACCGGCCGGAGTTTTTTGGGGAGTTGGTGATGTAACTTGACGTAAAGTAATCTTTTTTATTTTCAGAGATATAAATGTATCAAAATTACAAGCAGATGTATCCTGAGTTATATTTGTGTGATGATGTTTTGCATATCTTCGTCTCCAAATAAATAAAAGAGGTTTATGCAATTGCTACATCGATTTTACGCTTACACAATATTGTTATTGGCTGTTTTTCTTTATTCTTGTATAAAAGAAGAAGATAAAGATATTATTGTTGATAAAGGTTATAGTGGTTTATTCCGTCCGCAAGTTCATTTTTCCTCCAAGTATAACTGGATAAATGACCCTAATGGTTTAGTTTACTACGAAGGTGAATATCATCTCTTTTTTCAGCATAATCCTTTTGGTTCCGGATGGGGTTACATGAGTTGGGGACATGCTGTCAGCACGGATTTGATCCACTGGAAGCAACTGAATGTTGCGCTCAAACCGGATGCTTTGGGGGATATTTTTTCAGGTTGTGTTGTGATAGATAAAAACAATACGGCAGGATTCGGTAAAGATGCGATGATAGCCATTTATACATCAGCAGGAAGTTCCCAGCATCAATCAATTGCATTCAGTACTGATAAAGGCCGGTCATTTATTAAGTACAGAAACAATCCGGTTTTGAGTAACCCGGGAAGACCTGACTTCAGAGATCCCAAAGTCTTTTGGTACGAGCCTGTGAAACAATGGATTATGTCACTGGCAACCGGACAAACCATCAGTTTTTATCAATCACCCGATTTAAAGGTGTGGACTAAATTGAGCGAATTTGGTTCAGGCA
Organism: Bacteroidota bacterium; assembly: GCA_022708505.1. Classification (GTDB taxonomy): domain Bacteria; phylum Bacteroidota; class Bacteroidia; order Bacteroidales; family Paludibacteraceae; genus Paludibacter. Next base: position 17,953 of record JAKIYP010000014.1, on the reverse strand, counting down.
TTGGTGCTCATGGTGGGGTATGGGAATGTCCGGATTTATTTCCGTTAAAATTCGAAGATGAAACAAAATGGATATTGTTAGTGAGCATTAATCCCGGAGCTCCGAATGGTGGATCAGGTACACAATATTTTATCGGGGAATTTAATGGTGTAACCTTTATTGCGGACCCATATTCATATCCCTTATGGCTCGACTATGGTAAGGATAATTATGCCGGTATCACCTGGGATAATATCCCGGAAGAGGACGGTAGAAGAATTCAAATTGCTTGGATGAACAACTGGGAATATGCAGGTGCCATACCAACATACTCATCGGGAGGCAATGCTTCCAGAGGCGGCATGACTTTACCCAGAGCATTATCACTTGTGAAAAATGAACAGGGTAACTTCAGCATAAATAACGAAGTCGTTTCAGAAATCAATGCTTTTGGTTCAGCATGGACTACACTTTATAATGGTGTCCTCAGTTCAGATGAAAAATCTTTCAGCATTCCGGATAGCCCGGGAGCATATCATTTACAACTAACTACATCTTTGTCTGACAATCAGATTCTGACCTTGTCATGGGTTAACGATAATAATGATCAGAGTCAGATAAAAATCAACGTTCCTGAGAACCAAATTGTATTTGATCGCCGTGAATCAGGTAAAGTTTCATTTTCCAATTACTTTCCCGGTGTTTTTTCATGTCCTTTTGACTTTGAAACTGATTCAATCACTTTAGATGTTTATGTAGATCAATCTTCGATTGAGATCATTGTAAATGATGGAGTCCGCTCAATCACCAATCAGGTTTTCCCGCAAAGTATATATAATAAACTAAATCTGTCATTGAATACAGGTTCCGGTTTTTCCTCCCTAAAATACCGCCGATTTAACAGTATCTGGTAATTAATGTATCAAAATTACACGAAGATGTAACATTTTTTACATCAAAGGGTGTTTTGTCAATCTATTTTTGCATTGTGAAATCAGGTCAAGAATGACCGTGATTTCTAAAAAATTAAATATTAATCAAAATCTAAAAAATCACATGAAAGTACTATTTAAATCAACAATTCTATTTTTACTTTTCTCCTTATTTTTATCAAATTCAGTTTTGTCTACTGATGTAGAATATGCTTTTATTACAACATATGATAATATAGAATCTATTGAAGATGATGATGAAAAAGCTGCAGCTACCTGGTTTAGTTTGTTTAATTCCAACGGAGACATTATAACTACTTCAGGCATAAAAAATAATGAAGTTGATTTATCTCAGTATAAAGTCATCTGGCTACATATTGATAAAGAAAACGGTACCGGTGCAATTCCTTCAATTTTGAAAGATCCCAATGTTAAAACCAAACTGACTGATTATTACAAACAAGGTGGTAATCTTTTGTTAACCACACACGCAACGCAATATATAGCAGATTTAGGCCGAACTTTGAGATACCCAACTATTATTGGTGCGGGTGTAGCAAATTTCAATGCTGATGTCTGGACGGTTAATCCGAACATCGGGTTGGTGAATAATTATCTGTCTCATCCAATATATGCCGGACTTTCTACCAATAATACAATTTTTGGGCATACAACCATTCCGTTAATAGGATCTGGCATGAAAGAGGATCATAACAGCATGTGGGATTTGAACTCGTATGGATATAGCGGAAATGTTGTCAATGATTTTGAAGTTGAAAATAATGCCAGGGTAATTGGAACGTGGGGACAGGTTACAGATTTTTGTTGCGGAGGTATTATAGAGTTTCTTCCAACTTCTGAATACAAAGGAAGTTGTTTAGCTATTGGCGTTGCCGCTTATGAGTGGAGTCAAAATGACAGAGTAAATGAGTATTTGTCTAATATACATCTGTTGACTACAAATTCATTAACTTATTTAGCATCTGACAAACCTGCTCCAGATACAACTGAAATTGAGTCTGGCTTAGTTGCTCACTTTCCTATGGTGTTAAATGAATCTAAAACTTCTGTTACAGAGATTATTTCGAATCGTTCATTTGTAGTTGAAAATGCAAAGGATATCAGAGAAAATATTCTTGGTGCAGAAGGTAATGCCTTACGATTTGATGGTTTTTCAACCTTTATAAAAGGAAGATTTAATGTTGCAGGGTTGAGTGATCAGGCAATTTCCACTTCTGTTTGGTGTGCATTGGAAAGTTATCCAATGATGAATATTGACGGAGCAAGTGATGCTTATACAGTAATTGCAGGAAATATTTCAAATGAATCTGGATTTGCATTCGTTATAAATGCTCATGGTAGGTATGGGTTCGAAATGTTTATCAATGGAACAAAGGTTAGGTGTGATGCCCCAGATAAGCTCCCAAGATACGAATGGGTGAATCTGGCCGCAGTTGTAAGTGTAGGGAAAGGAAATATCCAATTATTCAAAAATAATGAACTGATTGCAAAAACAAACATCACAACAACTCTGCTTAACACTGGTTCGTCATCTATTTATATAGGTAAATCATATGAAGATTTGTGGAGCGGACCTTTTCGGTTGAATACAATTAATGGTTTAATCGATGATTTCAGAATATATTCAGGAGAACAAAATTTCTTGCAAAATAAACAGACACCTGAAAACCCGGCTGATTTGTCAATTCCGAAAATCAGATTTGAAAATGAAATTCAACGACCAGTATTTCATGCTATGCCGGCAGCCAACTGGGCAAATGAACCTCATGGTATGATTTATCATAATGGCAAATATCATCTTTTCTTTCAAAAAAATGCAAACGGACCTTATTGGGGACGGATACATTGGGGACATGTTACAAGTGAAGATTTAATCACATGGAAAGAAGAAAAGGTCGCAATTTTTCCTGAAGCATGGTATGATTTCAAAGGTGCATGGTCGGGCTGTGTGTTTTCTGATCCTGAACTAACAAACGGACTACCATACATATATTACACCTCAGTGGATTTAGGGAAGGCATCAATTGCTGAAGCCCGACCTCTTGATAATAATTTAATCAACTGGGCTAAAAACACTGCTAATCCTGTTATACCAAACCGTCCATCAGGATTAGATGATGATTTCAGAGATCCATATATTTTTAAATCTAACAATACAATTTACATGGTTGTCGGATCAAAAAAAGGAGGTAAAGGTACTGTTACCCTACATCAATATAATAAAAACAATAAAACATGGAGTAATGATGGTAGAGTTTTTTATCAAGCTTCAAGTGCAGATTACGGCACCTTCTGGGAAATGCCAGTCATAGTCCCGATGAATGATGGAAAGTGGTTGTTTGCAGTTACACCGCTTGGCGCTAAGAATGGAGTGGAAACTTTGTATTGGGTAGGTTCGATTAATCAGGATGGTACATTTAATCCTTATTCACATACTCCAAAGGAAGTAGATTTAGGCAATATGTCCAAAGATGGATTTGGATTGCTTTCACCTTCTGTTATGCAACATGATGGTAAGACAGTAGTTGTTGGCATTGTTCCTGATAAATTGAGTGGTGAAGATAACAGGAAACTGGGTTGGGCGCATACTTTTAGTTTACCTCGAGAATGGTCGTTGGATGCAAATAATAATCTGGTGCAAAAACCATTTGACGGTTTAAGAAATATGCGAACAGATGCATCTTCATTTAGTATTATTAATCAGAATCTGTCGGGGGTACAATCAATGGAACCTGTTAACGGAAAAGCTATTGAGATTGAAGGCATTTTCACTGTGTCTTCTCATCAGGATCAAAAATTTGGATTTAATGTACGTAAGAATGGTCTTAATGCAGTTAAAATCTTTTATGAACCGGCAAGAAACCTCTTTACGGTTGATGCCCGCTCAATTAACCGGCTGTCAAATGACAATGGGTCGTATAATGGTCTGTATGTCAGCTCTCTGCCTGAGTCAATAGCAGTAGGGCAAACCTGTAAAATTCATTTGTTTATTGATCATTCCATTATGGATGTATTTATTAATAATCAATTAGCTTTTTCTATTAGGATATTCCCAACCGATTTGGATTCAAACGGTGTTGAAGTATTCGCTGAAGGTACAACAACTTATGTTAATTCAGTTAAAGCATGGAAACTTTCTGAAGGGTTAACAACAAGTTTGCTTAAAAATACAAATCAAGATAATTTTAAGATATATTTTTCAAACAATGAATTGATTTATGAGAATTTGCCTGAAAATGCAACAATAAATATTTATGATTCAATGGGTAGACTATTGGCTAATAACATACATCCATCGTCATATTCTGGAGCAAATTTGGATGATAATAAAATATATCTGTTTAGAATAAATTCAAATAATTCCTATAGCATTAAGAAAATTACAAAAATAATAAGTAAATAATGTGATTAATTAATTTATGATTATTAACAACTAAATTCAAATCTTTATGAAAAAAAAATTAGTATTTATGTTTTACATTTTTATGTTTGTGGGACTTCAGGCTCAGCCCTCAAAAGTAGCTTTTGTAAGCACTTTTGCAACATTAAATGATCTTCAAAACAGCGGTGATGATGATGAATACGCTGCTGCCAACTGGCTGGTTAATACCTATGGTGGTATATTTGTACCTGTATCTCAAATTAAGGATAACACAGTAGATCTGTCAGATTACAAAGCGCTGTGGATTCATTTCGATCGTCAGTCGGATGAAACAACCATCAATAATGAATTTGCCGCTGCATTCCTTGATGCTGATGTAAAAACTGCCATCAATAATTTTTATAAAGCTGGCGGAAATTTGTTGCTTTCAATTTATGCGACACGTTATGTGGTCGATTTAGGTCGGTATAATCTTGCAGTTGACCTAAAGGGCTTTGGAAATGGAGGGAATAATTCTGATGTTTGGTATGTTTCTCCCACCTGGGGTACTTTTGCGGGTGCACCTGAGGTATTCAACAGATTTACAGATCCAATCTATGATGATATGACTAATGTTAGTTATGTAACAAAAGATAATGGAAATATTTATCCAAGTGTTCCACTGATTGGTTCCGGATGGAAGGAAGATCACAATTATTTTTGGAATCCTCAGCCAGATAAAGCCAATAATGATAAATATAAAGTCATTGATTTCGAGAGTGTATGGTTGACAAACTCACTGGGTACCTGGGGACATGTGCAGGATTACTTTGGATCAGGAATAACCCGTTGGAATGCAAAAGATGAATTTGCTGGAAAAGCAATTACATTTGGATTGGCGGCCTATGAATGGAATCAAAATTCAGGAACAAATATATATCAGTCAAATATTGAGCAATTGACCCAAAATGCATTGGATGAATTATCACCCTTGGGTGGAACTACTGCAACTTTTAATTCGGTTGATTGTGGTTTAACAGTAATTATTGAAAGAGATATAATAAGATTTGATAATATTGCTAAAAACACTACAGCTAATATATATTCAATTAGTGGGAATTTAATACATTCAATTAGTTTAAATGAATCAAACAGACGAATAAATGTGAATACACTTTCAAAAGGCTTGTATTTAATAGAAACGAATGATGGCACTGTTAAAACAACATTTAAATTTATTAGATAGATTTTATAATTACTTTTTACTAACACTTACATTAATTTATTACAATCATGAAAAAAAATTATTTACTTTTAATCCTTTGCGTTTTATTTTTCAACGTAATTGTATCTGCCAGTACAAAAAAAGCAGGGTTCTTAAATGTTGCTGCATCAGTAACAGCAATTACTGATGACGATGAGAAAGCGGCTGCACAATGGTTCACAGCTACCTATGGTGGTGATTATATTCCTGTTTCTCAAGTTGGAACCATTGATTTATCACAGTATGGTGTAATCTGGATTTATGCCGACAATGAAAGTGGTTATGCCGATGCACCTGATGCAATATATGCGGTTGCGGAAGTGTTGAATGATTATTACAAAGCTGGTGGAAATTTATTGTTGTCGATTTATGCCAACAATTTATTGTATGAATTTGGACGTGTTGATATGTGGCCGAATATTACTGGTGGAGCTGGCCCTGGTGCAGATAATCCAGATGTTTGGTCTTTAGCAACAGCTTACGGAACCTGGGATGTGACAAAAACTGTTTTTGATAGATCGACAGATCCACTTTTTGCAGGGTTAACAACTGAAAATGTTACAAGAGAGAATGGGAATCAATATAAGAATATCCCTTTAATTGGTGCTGGTTGGAAAGAGGATCACAACTGTTTCTGGACCATGGATATTGCAGATGGTGCATTACCTAATGATAGTGAAACCAAACTGACGACATGGGAGACAACTCACAATGTTACCACATTGGGAACCTGGGGACATGTACAGGACTATTTTGGTTCAGCTATTTCACGCTGGAAACCCACAGAAGTGTATAAAGGAACCTGTATCACGATTGGAGTCGGAGGTTATGAATGGGCAATTAAAAATGGTACGAATCCCTATCAGGCTAATGTAGTCAGACTAACCAAAAATGCATTGGACGAATTAAAAGGGAGTGTTTCGGGACTCAATTCGGTTATTGAATTAGGTATGAGGCTGAAATTAAATCAGAATGTATTGTCCATCGATCATAATGACCAGATTGGTAAAGTAAGTTTATATAATGTGAATGGATCTCTTTTGCATGTATACAATGGTGAAAATATACGTGAAGGAGTTGATGTCTCTACGTTGAGTGGTGGAATGTATATCCTTAAAATATTCGATAAAGGAGGTAATCCCCTTGCAGCTCATAAGTTTGTAATGTAAACCTGTTTAGTCTTTTGTAACTCTCATCTTTTTTGTTATGATAATTTTTCTAAAAGAGATGGGAGTTACACTAATTTCAATATTATTAATTAATGCAGGATGATAAAATCATTACATAGGGTTATTTTGTGTAGTATTGCCGGCATAATGTCGTTTATGCTTACAGTAATCCATGCACAGGAATTTTACAATGAATTGTACCGCCCTCAGTATCATTTTACTGCAAAGGATGGCTGGATTGGAGATCCCTGTGGATTAACAAAGTACGATGGTAAATATCACTTTTTTTGGTGGGGGCACGCAATTTCTGCCGATTTAGTCCATTGGAAACAACTGGACTGGCCAATGCTCGGGGGAACAGGTTTCAGTTATTTTACAGGTTCAATAGTGGTGGATACAAACAACACGGCAGGTTTCAACACGAGAGGTAAAGTTCCCATGGTTGCAATCTATACATCTGCCCAACCTACTGGATTACAGAATCAGTCTATATCTTACTGTAATTCAGATGATGTAAATTATAACCGTTTTCAGTATTATCAGGGGAATCCTGTTCTGGACATAAACAGCAATTCATTTCGTGATCCGGATGTCATTTGGCATGAATCAACAAAAAGATGGATTATGAATATTGTCCTTGCGGATGAAAGAAAGGTGCTTTTTTATGCTTCACAAGACCTCAAAAAATGGGATTATCTGAGTTCATTCGGTCCTGTGGCTGCCCGTCAGGAAATCTGGGAGGTATCAAGCATGGTACAATTACCCGTAAATGGAAATAATGATGCTAAGAAGTGGGTGTTGATTGTAGGGATGGGACCCAATAAAGCTGAATACTTTGTCGGAAATTTTAATGGGACAAATTTTACCTTAGATCCTTTGTGTGATTCACATTTACACCATGGAACAGGGATAGATGGCGTTGTCTTTGAATCGTTTGAGAAAGATAACTTTGATGGATGGCGTGTAGAGGGAAATGCATTTGGAAGTGCTCCGGCAAATGGAACACTGGAGAATCAAATGTCAGTTTCTGGTTATATAGGAGGTAAATTAGTGAATTCGTATCACGGGGGTGATGGGAATACCGGTAAAATGATTTCTTCGCCGTTCAAAATTGAAAAAAATAACATAAATTTCCTGATTGGTGGTGGAAATAACCTTGATTTAACTTGTGCCCGTTTAATTGTGGACGGGGAAATAGTCAGAAGGGCTGCAGGCGATAATTATGAGTCGTTGAGATGGAAAGGGTGGAATGTAAGTGAGTTTCTTGGAAAAGACGCTGTAATTGAAATTGTGGATGAAAGCACAGGAAGCTGGGGACATATTCTAATTGATCAGATCATGTTTTCAGATGTGCTTATTAACACAGGACTTGAGCATGCTTTGTGGGGTGATTGGGGCCCCGATTTTTATGCTGTCCGTCCGTATCGTGATTATGATGATTCAAATTCCCAGCCTTTGTGGCAAGCATGGATGAGTAACTGGGAATACGCCACTGTAACTCCTACTGCTCCCTGGAGAGGTGTCCAGTCGTTGCCGCGCGAAATTGAACTGAAAGCGTCGGAAAAAGGATTTGTCATGATTCAGCGCCCTTTCAAAGGATTTGAATCGCTTAGAAAGGAGCGGGTATCTGTTGAAAATAAACCGGTAACAGGTACTCAATTGTTTGATGACTTTAAACCGGCAAGAAATGTATACGAAGCTAAATTCACATTTGATTTAACAGGAGAAATGAATCAGGATTTTGGAATCAGTTTCTGTGCGAAAAGGATGTACAAAGTTGTATTGGGGTATAACGCTGCCACCTCAAATGTTTATTTTGACCGTACACAATCAGGAAATGTATCTTTTAGCGACAGATTTCCAAAGCGTTTGTATATTCCGGTAAAGAATAAATCATCGCAATTAAAATTTCATGTTTTTGTTGATGAGTCGACAATAGAAATCTTTATTAACGATGGGGAAAATGTAATTTCGTCATTAATGTTTCCCGCTGCGGATGCAACCGATATTGAATTGTTTTCAAATGGTGGCACTACAAATTTATCTGCATTCGAGGGTTGGAAGTTGAATTCTATCTGGAACAATACAACAGATGTTCGTGAAATGCAGCAAGAAGTGGAAAAGATAGATGTAACAGTAGATGAGCAGAACTTGATATCAGTAACCGGAATCGCAGGGGCCATGGATGTCAGTGTGATGAATATGGAAGGAAAAGAAATTATAAAAAAAAAGTTGTCACCCAATAAGATAATGCTAAACAGGATAGTTAAGCCAGGAGTTTACATTGTCAGAATTATTGCAAATGAACATGTAGTTGTAAAAAAAATACTTATAAAATAATTAGTGATTGATTAAAAACAATTAAGTCAGAATCTCATGAAAAGACAAAACAAAAAAATCAGACTTCGACAGTTACTACTGTTATTCTCAATGATCTTTTCGATCGTCGTGATGGCGCAGCAGGTTGAAGTGCGTGGTGTTGTAACATCATCGGAAGATAATCAACCGCTTATTGGCGTAAGCGTGATTGAAAAAGGTACCCGAAATGGAGTTATTACCAATCTCGACGGGAATTTCTCGATTACCGTAAAATCTCAGGATGCTGTTTTACAGTTCTCTATGGTAGGGATGCAGATGCAGGAAATAAAAGTTGGGACACAAAAACAACTCAAAGTTGTTTTGAATACAGATGCAGTTCTTCTGGATCAGATCGTTGTTACCGGATACACGACAGAGAAAAAAGCAGAAATTACCGGTGCCGTTTCAGTTGTTAAACTGAGTGATGTGAGTAGTATCCCGACAGGTAATATCATGTCAACTTTACAGGGACGATTGCCGGGAGTAAATATCACGACAGATGGTCAGCCCGGTGGAACCTCTACTGCCGCAACCATCAGGGGTGTAACAACGATTAACAATAGTGCCCCGTTGTATGTAATTGACGGTGTGCAAACACGCGCTAATATCGCGACGCTTTTGAATGCGAATGATGTAGAATCCATACAGGTTCTGAAGGATGCGGCATCAGCATCAATATATGGAACACAGGCAGCCAACGGGGTAATCATTATCACGACTAAAAAATCAGGAAAAGTAAAAGGAACCAGGGTAAATGTTGATGGGCAGATTACTACACAGCAATATCACACCAACATTCCGCTGCTTAATGCACAACAATGGGGTGATGTTTACTGGAAAGCTTATCAGAATGATGGGGTGCAACCAAGTCATGACCAATATGGAAATGGAGATACTCCGGTAATTCCGGAATTTATTGATATTGATAAAACGATGCCTGCAGGAGATACAAACTGGGCGGATCAGGTTTATCAGAGAGCATTATTGCAAAATTATAATATCTCGGTTGCAACAGCTGCAGATAATTCATCCTCCTTGTTCTCATTTAACTTTTTTGATCAGGATGGATTAATTAAATATACGAATTTCCAACGATTTAATATTCGTTTAAATAATACCTATAGTATTCTGAAAAACAGGGTTCGTTTGGGGGAAAATCTGAATGTAAGTAACTGGTCGGAAGTGCTTAAACCAGGAGGTATAGAGGAACTGACTATTGCTCAACATCCGCTGATTCCGGTTTATGATATCAATGGAGGATATGCCGGGCCGACTCAGGGGCTGGGCGACAAACCCAATCCGGTACGTTTACTTGATCAGCAAAAGGATAATCGTCTCAGTCAATGGCGCATCTTCGGAAATGTGTTTCTGGAAATAGAACCGGTTAAAAATTTTGTCCTGAAAAGTAATTTTGGTTTGAACTACCGCAATGAATTTCTGTCAAATTTTGAACCCAGATGGTCTGAAGGTTCCAGCCGTGTGGTTGACAAAAATAAATTATATGTAAAATCTTCTTACGACAGGGAATGGATTTGGTCGAATACTGCCGCATATTCTTTTAGTATCGATAAAAGTAATGTGAGTTTATTTGCCGGTATGGAAGCAAAAGAAACAATCTATGAATTTATGGATGCACAGAGAGATGACTATTTGGTCGAATCGTTGGATTATCGCTATTTGAGTGCAGGCGAGGGTACACAGACAAATGGTGGACTGAAAGACCGGACAACTCTGGTTTCGTATTTTGGTAAATTAAATTATGCTTACAATGATCGCTATTTGTTTTCGGCTACTATCAGGAATGATGCTTCATCCAGATTCGGCGCCAATAATAACTCGGCCTATTTCCCTGCCGTATCAGCAGGTTGGAGGGTTACCGAGGAGGATTTTATGAAAGGAATTGATGTTTTGTCAGACCTGAAGATTAGAGCAAGTTGGGGACAAAATGGTAATGATCAAATGGATAATGAGGCAACCTATACAAAGTATTTGTTTAATCTCACAACAGCAGGTTACGATCTTGCCGGCATTAATCAGGGGACAATCTACAACGGTATCATTAAACAACGTTCAGGTAATCCTGATATAAAGTGGGAGGTGACGACGCAAACGAATGTTGGAGTTGACCTTGCTATGCTTAAAAACAGACTGACATTAACCCTGGATTATTACATCAAGAAAACCGATGATATGTTGATTGATCGTCCGTATATTGCCGTGATTGGGGAGGGTGGTTATATGTCGTATAACGGAGCTTCTCTGAAAAACAATGGTATAGAAGGTACTGTTACCTGGCGCGATGTTGTGAATAAGGATTTTTCTTATGAAGTGTCCTTCACAGGAACTGCTTACAAGAACGTGATCACTGATCTTCCCGAAGATATTTATTATACCTGGGGAGGTGGTAATGGAATTGATAAAAGTATTGTTGGACAACCGCTTGGTTCCTGGATGGGATATAAAACAAACGGAATTTATAAAACAGATGATGAGTTAAACGATGGAATCAGTCAACCAGGTAAAGGAATCGGTCGAATCAGATACGTTGATTTGAATAATGATAGCATAATAAATGACAAGGACAGAACCTGGTTGGGTACAGATTTACCGAAATTTGTAGGTGGATTGAATGTTGCGGTCAATTATAAATCTTTTGATTTTTCCATGTTCTGGAATGGTATAGTAAGAAAAGCCTGGAATAATTCGAAGTTCTACACTGATTTCTTCCAGTTATGGACAGGGAATCACGGAACAGCTTTGTTAAATGCATTTGATCCGGTTACAAATCCGGATTCGAACATTCCGGCTTTGACAGCAGTGAATACCAATGAAGAAAACCGTACCTCTGAATATTTTATTGAAGATGGTTCCTATGTAAAATTGAAAAATATTCAAATTGGATATAGTGTGCCGAAAAAAGTCTCAGAGAAACTCGGAGCATCCAGTATCCGATTCTATTTGCAGGGTCAGGATTTGCTGACAATTACGAAATATACCGGAGCCGATCCTGAAGGATTAGGATATCCTTATCCATTACCCCGTACATTTACTTTCGGATTTAATTTTAACTTTTAAAAGCAGACAGTCATGAAATTTAAATTAGTAACATTAATGATATTAATCCTCGGAGTCTTCGCTTGTAGTGATGATTTTCTGGATTAAAAGCCGCAAGGGAAACTCAGCGATGAAATTTTAAGTACTCCGGCTGCAATCGATGCCTTATGTACGTCGGCATATGCAGCTTTAGCCGGACCCGAAGGGAATGATTTAGCCTTTCTTTCTCCGACAAACAATTGGATCTATGGCGATGTCCGCGCAGAAACAGCATATAAAGGTGGTGGTGGTATTTCAGACATCTGGGAATTTCATGCCTTTGAAACTTTTACCGGGGTATATGCAACGAATGGATTGCTGGATCGTAAATGGTTTCATATGTATATCAGTGTGCAAAGGGCGAATAGTGCAATCAGAAGACTGAACGAAGTAAGTGTTGAAGACGTACCATTGAAGAATGTCCGTTTGGGAGAAATGCGCTTCCTGCGAGCTCATTATTTCTTCGAACTGAGCAGGCTATTTAACAAGATTCCTTATTTTGATGAGAATGTTGAAACCAAAGATTATATCAATATTTCCAATGTTGAATTTACCAGAGACGAGATTTTGGCAAAAATCGCTAACGAATTTAAAGATGCTGCTGAATTGCTTCCACCGACACAACCGGAAGTGGGTCGTGTAACAAAATATGCCGCGCTGGCTTATCAGGCTAAGGTTACCTTGTACAGAGCTTACAAACAGAATCCGGCAAACAATCAGGTTACAGCAATCGATCAGACCTTGCTGGGAGAGGTCATTACTTTATGTGACCAGGTAGCTGCCGGAGGTTATTCGCTGTTGTCTGATTTTCAACAATTGGCCGAGGTAGAATATGAACACGGAGCTGAATCAGTTTTTGGTGTTGAATATTCGATCGAAGATGGAACCGATTTGGGTAGAATCAATTGGAGTAATCTGGTATGTACCCCCCGTGGTCCGGTATATGGTGGTGATGGATTTTTTCAACCCAGTCAGAATCTTGTCAACTCTTATAAAACAACTGCGGGCGGCGTTCCCGACTTCGATAATTATAAAAACGGCAATATACTGAAGGCTACAGATGGTTTCTTGTATAATATTGATCCCAGACTTGACTTCACAGTGGGTCGTTTAGGTATTCCCTGGAAAAATTACACCAGAAATTATGATGAAAGATGGTCGAGGGAACCTGCTACATACGGACAATATAGTTGTAAAAAGTTTGTGGTGGGACCGGGATCTCCCTATATGGTAAAAGGCTGGCCGTGGGGAGCCAGTGCGTTAAACTTCCAGATAATCCGCTATGCTGACGTACTGTTGTGGAAAGCAGAGGCTTTGATTGAACTCGGACGCCAAAACGAAGCGTTACCTTTGATAAATCAAGTCAGAAAAAGAGCAAAAAACAGTAATTATGTTAAAAAACTCAACTCAGCTGTAAATGCCGCTAATTATGTAATTGATGAGTATAATGATGGCGTAAATTGCACCTGGACACAGGAGTATGCCCGTAAGGCGCTTCGTTTTGAGAGGAAACTGGAGCTGGCAATGGAAGGAGAACGATTTTTTGATTTAGTACGTTGGGGAGTTGCTGCTGAAACCATTAATGATTATATCAGCACAGAAAAAGCGCTCAGAACATATTTCAATGATGAAACACGGTTTACTGCCGGAAAAGATGAGTATTTTCCTATTCCACAGGCCCAGATTAATTTTTCCGGTGGTTTGTATCAGCAAAATCCCGGGTATGAAAATGCTGAATAATTGTTGGACGTGTTTGCAGGTTCTTTGAACCTGCAAACCAAAAACACCACGTGATGAAAAAAATAATTAATATTTTATTAGTATCCCTGATAATTACTGTAGCGGGATGTAATAAAAATACAACAAAAGAAGGCCACTTTCAGTTAAAGGTTAAAATAGATCGTGATTTTGTTCTATTGCCAGTAGAAGAAAGAGGGCGTGAATTCCGGATGAAAGTAGCTTATCCGGATAAAGATGAGCAGGAAATGATTGTACTGCGATTGGCTCAGCATCAAATTGATTATTGGGTAAAGATCGATGTTAAAGCCTATAAAGGGAAAGAAGTTATTCTTGATTTTGAACATGTTGACAAACATTCCCTTGGCATCAAAAACATCAAACAATCTGATAAATTCGAGTTCGAATACAACGAGACTTTCCGGCCGGCATATCATTTCAGCCCTGAATACGGATGGATGAACGACCCGAATGGTATGGTGTATCTGGATGGGGAATATCACTTGTTTTTCCAGTATAATCCTTATGGTACGCGCTGGCAGAATATGCATTGGGGACATGCCGTGAGTACGGATTTGGTTTCGTGGACTTATTTACCCACACCGCTGGCTCCTGATTCGCTGGGTGCCATTTTCTCCGGAAGTGCTGTGATTGATGTACATAATACTGCCGGTTTTGGTGAGAATGCCATGATTGCTATCTATACAAGTGCCGGGAAGGAGCAAACGCAATCTATCGCTTATTCTATCGACAAGGGGCGGACTTTCACCAAATACGAGGGGAATCCCGTAATCCCAAATCCCGGAATTCCTGATTTTCGTGATCCGAAAGTAATGTGGCATGCTGAAAGCGGAAAGTGGATTATGTCGCTGGCTACCAAACAAACAGTTACTTTTTATGGCTCACCTGATTTGAAAAGCTGGACTTTGCTGAGCGAATTTGGTAACGGTATTGGCTCTCATGCAGGGGTTTGGGAATGTCCGGATTTGTTCCCACTGACCTATAAGGGTGCCACAAAATGGGTACTTCTGGTGAGTATCAATCCGGGCGGGCCGAATCATGGTTCGGCAACGCAATATTTTATTGGTGACTTTGATGGAAAGAGCTTTGTGGCTGATGAATTGCCTTATCCGCTCTGGCTGGATTACGGTCGGGATAATTATGCGGGTGTAAGCTGGAGTAATATCCCTGAGTCTGATGGTCGAAGCATTTTCATGGGTTGGATGAGCAATTGGGACTATGCCAACGACGTGCCATCGCAGTACTTCAGAAGTGCCATGACTGTCCCCCGTGAACTTGAATTGAAACACAATGGCAAACATTTGATTATCACAAACTTTCCGGTAAAGGAAGTGGAAAAACTGCGTGGGAAACAAACAGTTGTTCCGGACAGATTGATTCAGGGTGAACTGGTTGTTGATAAAATTCTGGAGGATAAAAAAGGCATTTTTGAGCTTAATATGACCATCAGGCCTGAAGACGCGAAAGTGTTCGGTTTCTGTATATCGAATACGCAGGGCGAAAAAGTCAGGTATATCTTCGATTTAAAACAGAAAAGTCTGATGGTTGACAGAAAACAATCGGGCTTGACTGACTTTCATCACAATTTTGCTTCGGTTCCTTTTGCCCCGCTATCAATGAACAAAACATATCAGGTGAAATTACTGGTCGACAGAGCCTCTTCCGAGATATTTATCAATGGAGGTGAGGCAGTATTAACTAATATTCATTTTCCTTCGTCCTGGTATAATGTGCTGACATTTTTTACCGAAGATAATGCATGGAAAGCAGAGAATATCAGTATATATGAATTGAAATAGTAATCAATTAGTAATAGTGAATAGCTAATAACTAATAGCGAAAAGCGGAGAACGGAAAGCGGGACAGCTAATCTGAACTCTTAAACCAACTAATTATTTTAGCTTATATGTCACTTATATGCCTTATATGGTTTAAAATTTTTCTTTTGAGGTTTTAAAATAACATTACTTAGTATAATAAAACAATTAACAATTATATGAACAACAGATATTTATATTGGATAACATTTGTCGCGATAAACGGAGGATTGCTGTTCGGATTAAACATGGCCGGAATCGCAGGCGCCACGGATATGATAAAAGCGGAGTTTTCCCTGACCGACAGTGGGTTGGGTACGGTGGCAGCATTACTTACAATCGGGTGTTTAATCGGAGCGCTATTTACAGGTAATTTTACGGAAAGATATGGCAGGAAGAATGTCATGATTTTCACGGCAGTTGTCTATATAATTTCTGCATTAGGATCCGCCTTGTCAGAATCCTCTTTGATGCTGACAATTTTCCGGGTTCTTTCAGGTTTGGCAGTAGGAGCAACCTCGGTTGTGGGGCCGATGTATATTTCTGAAATATCACCAGCAGCCAAACGGGGAACACTGGTTTCAATGAATCAGTTTGCCATTACCATCGGTATCGTGGTTGCTTATGTGATTGATTTCCTGGTAATGGACTGGGGAGAAAATAGTTGGAGGTATATGCTGGCTGTTCCGGCTGTTTTTGGTGTTATATACCTCATTTTCTTACTGAGCTCTTTCCCGCAAAGTCCGCGCTGGTTGTTGTCGAAATACCGAAGAAATGATGCAATTAAGGTGTTGGAAAAAATTGGTGGTAAAGCGATAATTGAAACTGAATTACCGGAAATGGAACAAGCGATACTTGCAGAACAGGGTAAGCAAAAAGTAAAAATAAGTGAACTCTTTAGAGGCAAAACCGGTAAAATTGTGTTGATTGGAACGCTAATCGCAGCCCTGCAACAAATCACGGGTATCAATGCCGTTATCATGTTTTCTCCTGATATTTTTCAGGTAGCCGGTTCAGCTAAAGGAGATTCCATGATGCAGGCCATGATTGTCGGACTGGTAAATTTCTTAATGACCATTGTTGCCATTTGGCTTGTGGACAGAAAAGGTCGCAAAACCCTCTTGTTATGGGGAGCTGTAGGGATGATATTTTCACTTGCCTACCTCACCTGGGAATTTTCAAAACCAGTTCAGTTTGGTGCAGGCGTTTTAGTTGCATTGCTGGTTTATATTTCGTTCTTTGCAGCCTCTTTTGCTCCGGTCATGTGGGTTATTATTTCCGAAATTTATCCAAACAGAATCAAAGGACTCGCCATGTCGTTCTCAACGGCAGTAAGCTGGATGTGTACTTTTCTGACTGTGTACTTTGCCCCCGTAATTCAGGGTACTTTGGGATTGAATTATCTGTTTGGAATATTCGGATTATTCAGTATTATTGCTTTTGTTTTTGTGAAAATATGGATTCCTGAAACAAAAGGGAAATCGCTGGAACAGATAGAAGCTGAATTAAAGATTTAAAATTAAAAAAATGTAGAGACGGGCTATAGTCTTGAAAATAAAGTATGAAAGAAATGATAATAGGTATAGGAGAGATTTTGTGGGATGTTTTTCCACAGGGCAAAGTGTTGGGTGGCGCACCGGCTAATTTCGCATTTCATGTGTCACAGCTCGGGTTAAATGGATGTGCTGTCAGTGCCATTGGAGATGATGAATTAGGCAAAGAAATTCTGCATGTGCTTGATGAGAAAAGACTTAGTACACATATTGAGAAAGTAAATTATCCCACAGGAACAGTACAGGTAACTCTTTCCGGGAAAGGAATTCCTCAGTATGAAATATGCGAAGGCGTGGCCTGGGATAACATTCCTTTCTCTGATGAACTGGAGACGATGGCAAAACGTACGAAAACGGTTTGTTTTGGATCGTTGGCTCAACGCAGTGCAGTTTCACATGCAACAATCAATAAGTTTTTAGACTCAGTACCAGCTGATGCCATGAAAATATTCGACATCAACCTCCGTCAGCATTTCTATTCCAAGGCATTAATTGAAGAGTCGCTCAAAAGATGTAATGTGTTGAAAATTAATGATGATGAAGTGGTGCTTGTGTCGAATCTTTTTGGGTGGAACGGTATGAGTGAAACGGAAACAGCGACACGCCTCATGCAGGATTATAAGCTTGATATTGTGGTGCTGACCAAAG